>NZ_JBICRM010000036.1:0-100748 GCF_043197025.1 Nonomuraea marmarensis | reverse complement strand
CATGTTTGCTCACTGGAAATGGGTCTCGGGTGCCTGGGGACCAGGATGACAAGAGCCGTGTAAGTCGAGAGGTTTACGCACGGATCTGTGGGAGCCGGGAGGGGAGGTTCCTCCCGGCTACCCGACCCCGGTAACGCGGGTGGAGCGAAGGGGGCGGGTCATCCTGGTCTGTTTGGTGGTCAACCGGCGCTGCCGGGAGGAGTCAGGTGAGCGGACCGAAGTCGTTTGAGATTTCCAAGCACATGGTTTATGAGGCGTATCGGAGGGTGAGGGCGAACAAAGGTGTGGCGGGTGTCGACGGGCAGTCGATCGAGCAGTTCGAACAGGACCTGAAGGGGAATCTGTACAAGCTGTGGAATCGGATGTCGTCGGGGTGTTATTTCCCGCCGCCGGTGCGGATGGTGGAGATCTCCAAGCCGGGAGGTAAGGGGGTCCGGGTTCTCGGTGTGCCGACTGTTGCGGACCGGATCGCGCAGACGGTGGCGGCTATGGCCTTGGAACCGGAGGTGGAGAAAATCTTCCATCCCGATTCCTATGGGTATCGGCCCCGCAAGAGTGCGCTGGATGCGGTGGGGGCGTGCCGGGAGCGTTGCTGGCGGACCGACTGGGTGATTGATCTCGATATCAAAGGATTCTTCGATAATCTCGATCATGATCTGGTTCTCAAAGCGGTAGCCCATCACACCGACCAGAAGTGGATCTTGCTCTATGTGGAGCGATGGCTGAAAGCCCCGCTCCAACGGCAGGACGGCACCCTGGATGCCCGAGATCGCGGCAGCCCCCAGGGCTCGGCGATCTCACCGTTGCTCGCCAACCTGTTCATGCACTACGCGTTCGATGCCTGGATGGCCCGGGAGTATCCGGCCATCGCCTTCGAAAGGTACTGCGATGATGTGGTGGTCCACTGCCGTAGCGAAGCCGAAGCGCATCGGGTACGGCAAGCGATCGCGCGGCGATTGGACGAATGCGGGGGGTTGCAACTGCATCCCGACAAGACCCGCATCGTGTATTGCAAGGACGGCAGGAGGCGTGGCTCGTACGAACACACCTCCTTCGTCTTCCTCGGGTACGGGTTTCGAGTGCGGATGGTCCGGACGAAGCACGGAGTGTTCTTCTTCAGCTTCAACCCGGCCATCAGCGACGAGGCCGCCAAACGCATCCGCGCGCAAATCCGTTCCTGGCGGCTACACCGACGCAGCCGGGCAAGCCTGAAGGACCTGGCACACGAGATCAACGCTGTCGTGCGAGGGTGGATCAACTATTACGGGCGGTTCTATCCGTCCGCGCTGGTTCCCAGCCTCAACCGGATCAACGACTACCTGGTCCGGTGGATCGTGCAGAAATACAAGCGGTACCGCGGCCGATGGATGCGAGCGCGAGACGCACTGGGCAGGGCCGCAGCGCTCCACCCCGGGGGTTTCGTCCACTGGCAGCTCTGCCGGCCGTGACCCGCAAACGACCGGATGATGGGAGCCGGGTAAGCCGAGAGGCTTAAGCCCGGTTCTGCGAGAGCCGGGGGCTGAGATGCCTCCGGCTACTCACCAAGCCGCATGTGAGTACTCGTGGAGCACGCCGCCGAGCCGGTCTCGTCGGCATATGTTCAGGTCGATGATTCGCTCGGGATCCGTGATGGGATTTGGGACAGGACGCAGCGGGGCCGCTTGTGCCAGGGCTTGGTGGGCGCGGTGCTGGTTGTTCCCAGACCGTGGACGGCGCGACCTTGATGCCGAGCGTGGCAGCTCTCCGTGGACCCGCCGATACACTGCAGGCCGCCGGCGAGAAGGTGTACGTGAGCGCGGACACGTCGCCTCCAACGTCACCTCGCAACTCGGCGCCCAGCTCGCCATCGAGATGACGGCGCGCGCGGTGGAGAGCGCCGGTTACCTGCGTGAAGGGCCGCCTGGCGGCCTGAGACCGTACTTGCACATGGCGGGCATATGGGAGTAGTGGTTTGAAACGGGCATGTAACAGCTTGTTGCGAATTCCGGCCTGATCTTGACATCTCGATAGGGACGTTCCTAAATTGCCGTCCAATGAACGCAAAGACTGTTCCACTCAGTGGAACTGAGTCCCGAACCAGCTATCTCGCTCGACTGCTGGACGTGCTGGACGTCGCGGTCACCCATGACCACGCCCCCCTGCAACTCGGCGAGATCGCCACGGCGGCGGACGTTCCCCCGTCCACCGCGTCGAGGCTGGTCTCGCTCCTGGTTGAGCGCGGTTTCCTGGTGCAGATCAGCGGATCCGGCTACTCGGCAGGCCCCAGGCTGCTGCACCTGGCCGTGCGGACGCTCGACCAGGTGCACGCGGCCGACCGGCTGAAGGCGTCCGTAGAGGCGCTGGCCGAGCAGACCGGCGAAAGCGCGACCGCCGGGCTGCTGGTAGGCGATGAGATTGTGCTGGTGGCGCGGAAAGAGCCCGCGCACTCGTTGCGGGCCGTGGCACGCGTCGGTGACGTGCTCAACCCGTACACGTCGGCGATGGGCAAGGCCGTGCTGGCGATGCTGCCCGTCCAGCGGCAGCTCGAGATCCTGCGCACCGCGGTCGGAGACCAGGCCGAGCAGGCGCTGCGCGAGGTGGAGGCGGAGCTGGCGACCGCCTGCGCGGAGGGATTCGCCGTCGATGAGGAGAGTTACGCGATCGGCCTGCGGTGCCGCGCCACCGCGATTCTCGACCGGTCGGGGCACGCCGTGGGCGGCATCTCGATCGCGGGTCCTGCGGCGCGCTTCACCCGCGAGAACGCGAACGCCTGCGTGCCCGCGCTCCTGGCCGAGGCCAGGCGGCTCTCCCTGGAGATAAGGAGCAAAAGTTGACCACGTCGCAGGCGCTCTTCCAGCGTGCGAGCCGGTACGTGCCCGGCGGGGTGCATTCCAGCACCCGCTTCCAGGCGCCCCACCCCCTCTACTTCAGCCGGGCGGAAGGCCCGTACCTGTGGGACGTCGAAGGCGACCGCTACCTCGACTGCACCATGGGCAACGCGTCCGTGATGCTCGGCCACTCCCACCCGGACGTGGACGAGGCGGTCACGGCCGCGGTGCGCCAAGGGCTGACCACCGGGGTGGAAACCGAGGCCGCGGTGAACGCGGCAGAGCGGCTCGCCGGGATGATCCCGGATTTCGGCCGGGTCAAATTCGCCAACACCGGCACCGAGGCCCTGATGCACGCGCTCGCGATCGCCCGGCACACCACGGGCAGGGAGCGGGTGGCCAAGGCCGAGGGGGC
Organism: Nonomuraea marmarensis; assembly: GCF_043197025.1. Lineage (NCBI taxonomy): Bacteria > Bacillati > Actinomycetota > Actinomycetes > Streptosporangiales > Streptosporangiaceae > Nonomuraea > Nonomuraea marmarensis. The sequence continues at coordinate 97,526 of NZ_JBICRM010000036.1, read as the reverse complement.
CTACCACGGCTGGCTCGACCCGCTGTGGGTCTCGACCTGGCCGGCCCCCGACCAGCTCGGGCCCGCTGACCGGCCGGCGGCGCCGCCCAGCTCGGCGGGTCTGTCGCGGTCGGCCCAGGGCACCGTGGTCCTGCCGTTCAACGACCTGGCCGCCACCGAGCGGCTGCTGCGCAAGCACGCCTCCGACTTGGCCGCGGTCGTCGTGGAACCCATCCTCATCGACATCGGCTACATCCCGGCGACCGGCGAGTACCTCCGGCTGCTGCGCGACCTGACCGCCGAGCTGGGGATCGTGCTGATCTTCGACGAGCTGCTCACCGGCTTCAGAGTCGCCCCCGGCGGCGCCCGCCAGGTGTACGGGATCACCCCGGACCTGACCACGTACGGCAAGGCCATCGCCAACGGCTACCCGCTGGCCGCGGTCGAGGGCCGCGAGGACCTGATGGCCACCACCGACCCGTCGAAGGGCGGCCCGGTCGGCTGGGTCGGCACCTACAACGGCCATGGCACGGCGGTGGCCGCGGCGGCGGCGACCCTACCGCTGCTGGCCGATGGCTCGGCCCAGGCGTACCTGGACGTACTCGGCGCCCAGGTGCGGGAGGGCTTCGCCGAGCTGTCGCGCCGGTTCGGCATCCCCGCCGTGGTCGCGGGCGCGGGAGGCCACTTCCAGCCGTACTTCCTGACCGGCTCGCCCACCGGCTACCGCACCGCGATGGTCAGCCACGCGGCACGCTACGCGGCCCTGCACCGGGTCGCGCGCGAGCACCGCATCCTGCTACCCGCCAAGCCGCTGCTGCACGCGGCGCTCTCCACCGCGCACACCGAGACCGACGTCGCGGCCCTGCTGAAGGCGGCCGAGGAGGCGTTCGCGGAGATGAGGAGCATGACATGAACAGCAGCACGCCCGACGCGGAGCTCCGCGGCGTCCGCAAGGTCTACGACAACGGCGCCAGGGGCGTCGAGCAGGTGGACTTCACCGTGACCAAGGGGGAGTTCTTCTCCATGCTGGGCCCCTCTGGCTGCGGCAAGAGCACGACGCTGCGGGTCCTGGCGGGGCTGGAGGAGCCGACCTCGGGTGAGGTACTGATCCGCGGCGAGTCGATGCGGGGCCGTCCCTCGCACCGGCGGCCCACGAACATGGTCTTCCAGCGCCTGGCCCTGTTCCCGCACCTGACCGTGGCCGACAACATCGCGTTCGGGCCGCGGCTGCAGCGCAAGCCGGGCAAGCGGGTCGGCGAGATCGTCGGCTCGATGCTGGAGTTGGTGGGCCTGGCCGGGTTCGGCAGGAGGTACCCGGCCCAGCTCTCGGGCGGCCAGCAGCAGCGGGTGGCCATCGCCCGTGCGCTGGCCAACGAGCCGGCCGTGTTGCTGCTCGATGAGCCCCTGGGCGCGCTGGACCTGCGGCTGCGGGTGCAGATGCAGCAGGCGCTCAAGCGCATCCAGCACGATTCGGGCACCACGTTCGTCTACGTCACCCACGACCAGGTGGAGGCGCTGACGATGTCGGACCGGATGGCGGTGATGAATGAGGGCCGCATCGAGCAGATCGGGCTCCCGGCCGAGCTCTACCGGTCGCCCGCCACCACGTTCACCGCCACCTTCCTCGGCGACACGAACCTGTTCGAGGGCGACAGCCGGGGAGACCTGCTGGAGTCGCCCGGCATCAGCATCAAGGTCGCGGGCGGCGGGCGGGCGGTGTCCGTACGGCCCGAGCACGTCGCCATCGGAAAGGACCTGACGTGCGCCAACCGCTATCACGGGCGGCTCGAAGACGTGATCTTCCAGGGTGCGAGCACCCGCTATCACGTCCGGCTCACCTCCGGGGTCCTGGTGATCTCCGAGCGGCGCGAAGAGACCGGATCCCCCCTGGCCGTCGGCGATGACGTCGAAACCGGCTGGGACGTGGACGCAGGTGTCGTCCTCAACCAGTGAGGGAGTTAGATCGAAATGACCGCTATTTCACGACGCCGGTTCCTAGGCACCACAGTCGGAGCTGCCGGCCTGGCGCTCGCCACGGCCTGCGGCAGCGTATCCCCGAAGTCCACCGCGCCCTCGGCGTCGAAGGGCGGCAAGCTCACGCTGACCATGTTCGCCTTCCTCGGCGGCGACCTGGGCAAGATGCCCAAAGAGTTCGCCAAGGAGTACATGGCCTCCCACAACAACGTCGAGATCAAGATCTACGAGCAGTCGAACTCCGTCGGCTACACCAAGATGCTGGCTCAGAAAAAGGCCGCCCCCGACCAGCCGCTGGTCAACTTCGGCTTCTTCAACGCCCAGACCTCCATCCAGGGCGCCGACGACAAGATGTTCACCAAGCTCGACTACGCGGCGATGAGCAACGCGGCCGACATCGACGAGCGCTTCCGATACGACAACGGCATCGGCATCGGCATCGGGATCGATCAGCTCGGCCTGCTCTACAACAAGGACAAGATCTCCCAGGCGCCCGGTTCCTGGGCCGACCTGTGGAACCACGCCTACCGGGGACAGGTCTCGTTCTTCTCCTTCCCCTGGTACGCCGTCTACATGGCCGCCAAGCTGAGCGGCGGCGGGCTGGACAACATGGAGCCCGGCTGGGAGCTGTGGAAGCGCGAGGCCAAGCAGATCCGCCTGCTCGTGGAGTCCAACCCGCAGTACCTCAACGTGCTCAGCAACGGCACCGCGCCGCTGACCTCGTACTTCGCCGGGACCGGCCAGCAGTGGATCAACTCCGGCGCCCCGCTCTCGTACGTCGTGCCCAAGGAGGGCGCGATCCCGCTGCCGGTGAACCTCCAGGCCGTCGAGGGCCAGTCGCAGAGCCAGCTCGAAGCCATCCACGACATCATCAACGAGATGCTCTCGCCCAAGTGGTGCACCCGCTGGGCGGAGACCAGCGTCGAGGTGCCCGCCAACACCAAGACGGAGCTGCCGCAGAGCCTGGCCGGGCTGCCCGCCTTCAGCAAGGCGACCAGCGACGGGTTCCAGCAGATCGACTACACCATCGTGGGGCGCAACAACGCCGAGTGGCAGAAGCGCTGGGAAACCGACGTCGCCTCGAGCATTTGAGGGGCGCGGCGACATGCGCAGACATCGCACGGCATACCTGCTGGCGGCCCCCAGCGTCGTGCTGCTGGCCGGTGTGTTCGTCGGGGCCATGCTCACGCTGCTGGAGTACAGCTTCCACCAGTACCTGCCCGACGGCACCGACATCGCGGGCACCACCGTCACCTGGCAGGCGTTCCTAACCGGCGGCTACCACTGGCAGATTGTCAGGGAGACCGTCCTGCTGGGCCTGATCACCACGGTCGTCGCCGCCCTGATCGGCTATCCCACGGCCTATGCCCTGCACCGGGTACGGCGTTCTGGCTGGCGTTACGTCGGGCTGTTCATCATCTTCGCGCCGCTGCTGACGAGCGTCGTGTCCCGCACCTACGGCTGGGAGCTGATCCTGGGCGACAGCGGGGTGCTCAACAGCGTCCTCGGGACGATCGGGCTCGGCCCGGTGGAGGTGCTCTACCAGCGCGCCTCCGTGGTGATCGCGCTCGTGCACATCCTGCTCCCGTTCATGGTGTTCCCGATCACGCAGTCGCTCGGGCAGCTGGACCCGGCGTTCGGTGAGGCGGCAGGGGATCTCGGCGCGGGCTCGTTCCGGCGCTTCCTGAAGGTCACTCTGCCGCTGACCACGCCCGGCCTGATCGGCGGGGCGCAACTGGTGTTCGCGCTCTCGATCAGCTCGTTCTCCACGCCCAGCCTGCTCGGCGGCGGGCGGGTGAACGTGCTGGCCACCGAGATCTACGACAACGTCAACAACGTCGACTGGCCGATGGCGGCGGTCTCCTCGTACGTGCTGCTGGCCCTGGCCGTCGTCGCGCTCGGCGTCTTCGGCTGGCTGCAGCGCCGTGCCGGGCGGGCCGAGCAGGGCGGCGTGACGGCGGCGGGCGCCGCTCCGGCCGGCGCGCGCGGCTGGGGCGTCTGGCTCGCGGTCGTCTACGCGTTCGTGCTGCTGCCGCTGGTCATCATCATAATCAACTCGTTCTCTTCCGTCTCGTACGGTACGTGGCCGCCGCCGGGACTGTCGGTCAAGTGGTACGCCAACCTCTTCGAACAGGAAGGTCTGGGCGCGGCGACCTTGCTGAGCCTGGAGGTGGCGATCGCGGCCACGATCCTGGCCATGCTCATCGGTACGGCCGTCGCCGTGTCGCTGGTCCGGCACCGCATGCCGGGCCGCGGGCCGCTGCAGTCGTTCGTGCTCTCGCCCACCGTCGTGCCCAAGGTGGCCTTCGGCTTCGCCGGGTTCATCTACCTGCACAGGCTGGGCCTGTTCGGCGGGACCATCGGGCTCATCGTGACCCACACAGTGATGGTTCTGCCGTTCGTGGTCATCGTGGTGACCGCGGCGCTGATGCGGGCGGACGCCACGCTGGACTCGGCCGCCAAGGACCTCGGCGCCTCGCCGCTGCGGGCCTTCCGTCTGGCCACGCTGCCACAGATCAGGCCCGCGCTGATCGCCGCCGCCCTGTTCGCGTTCGTGGTCAGCTTCGACGAGGTCGACATGACCGTCTTTCTGCTCTCTCCCGACCAGAACACGCTGCCAGTCTGGATGTTCGTCTACATGCAGAAGTTCCAGGACCCGACGCTGGCGGCGCTGTCCACCCTGCTCATCGTTGCCGCGCTGGCGATCGCCGCGATCGTGGCGGTGCTGCTGGCCCGCTCCGGCGTCTTCTCCTCGCTGACCAACTCCGCAGAAGAACCCGTACAGAAAGTTAAGGAAGGAACCCCCGTATGACCGTCGAACAGATCCCGGTGACCACCCTGGCCAGCGGACACCGCCTGGAACTGACCGTGCGCACCTTGCGGGGCGCGTCCGAGGGCCCGCGCATGGTGATGTTCGGCGGCATCCACGGTGACGAGCCGATGGGGTCGGAGACGGTCCGCCGCCTCCTGGAGGCCATCGACCCGGCCGAGCTCACCGGCACCATCGTCGCGGTTCCCGTGGCCAACCCGTACGCGCACCAGGCGCTGACCCGCAACACGCCGCTCGACGGGGTCAACCTCAACCGCATCTTCCCCGGCTCCCGGGGCGGCAGCGTCACCGAGCAACTCGCCGCGGTGCTCTGCGAGATCCTGGACGGGGCCGACTACTTCATCGACTTCCACTCCGGCGGCAACTTCGCCACCGTGGAGTACGCCTACATCCACGACGCCGGCGCCGAGATGTCGCGGGCGTACGGCACGTCCCTGCTCTACCACGGCCACCCTTACATCGGGTCGGCCACCGGGTGGGCGCTGGACAAGGGCGTGCGCTGCATGGTCAGCGAGCTCGGCGGCGGCGGCCAGCGCATCGAGGAGTACCTCAAGCGGGGTATCGACGGCACGCGGAACGTCCTGCGCACCATCGGCATGCTGCCCGGCGAGCCGGTGCCCCCGCCGGCGGACCAGGTGATCGTCGAGACGCTGACCACGCTCAGCCCGTCCGTCGGCGGCACTGTGCTGTCGGACTTCGGCGCGGTGCGGCTCGGCGAGCGCGTCCCCAAGGGCACGATCCTCGCGAGGGTCGTCAGCCCGTACACCTCGGAGGAGCTCGAAGTGATCACCGCGCCGTACGAGCCGAGCATCCTGGTGCTCGGCCGCGAGCACCTGACCAACGTCGCCCCCGGCGACTACGGCTTCATGGTCGCCGACGGCGCCACCGCCAAGCCGGCCTGATCCCTGCCGCCGCTCGGCGGGTCACGCGCGATCTGTCGAGCGGCAGTTGCGCGGCCGCTACAGCGAGGATGTCCTTGTCCCGATCTCCCATCGGCAGCAATCGCAGCGCGGCGAAGGCATTCGTAACGGCGATATAGGCCAAGCGAAGGAGCACGGCCGATCATCCTGCCATGCCACACGCGGTTCCCCTCTCCTGGCGGGTGGAGATCACGCACGCCAGGAGAAGACCTACAAGGCCATGACCTGGGCGGATGGCATTATCGGCAGGCGCAGTGCCGAACGACGCTCCCGGTGGCGCAAGTTAGACCCGGCCCAGCAAGCTCTGCTGCTCCCGGTCCACCTGCGCAATGGCGGACACCTACGCCCGCCTGGCCGGCGGCTTCGCCATCGGCACCACCACAGCCTGGCGCAACATCCGCGAAGCCATCGATCTCCTGGCCGCCCCTGGCCGAAACCGCGCTCGTGCAGGCGATCCTCGTCCTGCAGCTCGTCGAAGAAGGCCGTTACCCAAGATGAAAGGGCTCAGAGTAGGCAGGGAGATCAGGGAGGGGAAGGAATTGCCCTGCTGAGGCTCCTTTTCGGCGATCATCATGTAGCTTCTGCCCATGACGCGGGGCTTGTCGAGGGCGATCAGGAAATGCCCGGTGTTGGTCCTGGCGTGCTTGGCGGCCTGCGCCTCCACCCCTCGGGCCGAGCGGCCGACTGCGGCGGCCGAGCAGGTCACAGCAAGCCCCGTTCAGAGCCGCTATGGCCCCTTCTCTGGACAGCCGCTCGGTCCCGGTAGCGGGATTCGTCTACTCGTCAGCGGCGACGGTCCGGCCGGCCTGGCCCCGGCAATACTGGATGTCGACACCGGCGCCTCGACGCCCGTCTCGGGCCTGCCGGATCTGGACCCGCGCGTCACCCTCTCGACCTTCGTCCACGGCAGACGCACCGTGATCGAGGTGAGCGGACCGGCGGTCAACCAAGGACGGCTGTACCTGCTCAAGGGCTACGAGGCACGGAAGCTGGCCACGGGCTGGTATGCGTTCCCCGCTTTCGACGACTCGGGCTTCTGGATCACGGACCAGCCGGTCTACGACGGTCCGTGCACGGTGCGGAAGCAGGCCGAGGACGGGAAGATCCTGCGTCGTCCCCGCTGGAGTTACTGCGGTGCGCTGCCGTTCGACGACACGCCGTACGGCCTGCACGCCAGGCACGGGGACGAGTCAATCCTCCTAGCTCATGACAGCCTGCGGAAGACCACCAGATACCCCCGGATTGTCGCGGCGACGTCGCAGGAACTTCTGGTGGAGCGACCGGGCAAGAAGCTCGCCCTGGTGGTCCCCGGCATCGAGAAGGAGCGGCCGACCGGCAGACCGACCGGCGCAGGCGAGGTCAACGACGGCGAGGTCAGCCCCGACGGCAGGTACATCGCTGTCCCGTTCCTCGCCCCCACCTCGGGGCCGCATGAGTATCTCGACGTCTGGGTGCTGGACACGAAGACCCTGGAATGGGCGCACGTGCCGTCGATGCCCGTGCCCGTCGACGTCAAGACCCGCAGGATGCGCTGGATGCCGGACGGGCGGCTGGTGTTCGCAGGCGCATTCGTCACGACTGCGGACGCCTATCCGCAGGAGGGCGGCTACGCCAGCATGATCGCCACCTGGAGGCCCGGCGAGCAGGTGCTGTCCCTCGGGCAACTCCCCGTGGACTGGCAGACCAGCCTGGCGATCATCATCCCGTAGGAAACGGGGCCGGTTCTCCACCGACGGGGGCGGTGCGCCTCCTGGGCTTGGCGGCATTGAGCCGCCCGATCACCGCGCGGGCCTGCCAGCGCAGCACCCGCACGTGATCCAGCCCCAGCAACGCCGCCGAGCGCCGGGTCGACCAGCCGCCTTCGCGGGACGCATGCGCGACCAGCTCCAGCAGACCGGCCTCGACGCTCGCATCGACTCGCGGCGGGACCAGGCCGGCGTTCAGCCCCAAAGCGATTTTCCCTGGTGCAGGTGGAACGCGACGGCCTGCTCGGTCACCGCGGCACGCAGCCGCTCGATCTCCTTACGGGCCAGCTCGATGGCCTCGGGGTTCTTGCCGGGACGGCCGACCGTCGAGGTCCCGGCGAGCGCGTCGAGAAGTATTGACACTCTTCAGGCTGCCGGCTCAGGAGCCGGGATTTTTTGGGCTATGTACCGTGTCGGAGCGGACGGGAACGAATGCGGAGCCGTTAGCGCGTGGATTCTCGCAGGACAAGGGCACGCGCCGGGTTGGTGACCAGGAGCCGCCGCAGGTCCGCCTCGTCCACGCCCCGCTCGCTCAGCAGGTCGCAGAAACCAGTGGCGAGCCAGGCCAGCCCCGGCCCGCCGCCGAGGCTGGACCACAGGTCGCGGCGCGCCCCGTCGGTGCCCAGCACGATCCGGTCGCCGTGGCCGTCCGCCAGCATCCACCCGACCAGCAGCGCGGTGTCCTCAGGCGTGCGCAGGGCCTGGTCGTACTCCAGGTACGCGCCGGTGTCGGCGATCTCCCTGTGGTAGCCGCGGTCGACGACCTTGTCCACGTGGGAGAGCAGGATCGCGTCCGCGGGGACGCCGTGCGCGGTCAGCGCCTCGATCTGGGCGAGTGCGCCGCGGCCCTGCTCGCAGTGCGTGAGCACCGGGGCGCCGGTGCCGAGGTGGGCGAGCGCGGCGGCCTCCAGCACGAGGCGGTCGCGGGCCGTGGGCCGCTCGGCGGTGGCGACCTTGACGATCCCGGCTCGATGCGGCGTGCGGCGCACGGCGGGGCCGGTGTAGTCGAAGGCGTCGATCCCGCCGAGCACGTCGGCGGAGAACAGCTCGGCCAGCTCACCGGCATCGAGCCGGCCGCTCCAGTGCGCCTCGCCGTAGTACCGGACGTGGTGCAGGCCGGTGGCCGCCACCACGTTGACTCCGGTCCTGGCGCTGACGGCGGCGAGCCGTACGGCGTCGCGGCCGGCCGCGCACGGCATCGCATCCACCATCGTGCCGACCCCCGCAGCGGCGCACGGGCCGACCTCGGCGACGGCCGTGTCCACGTCGTCGAGCAGGATGTGCGCGAAGGCTGCGGCGATCAGCGGGCTGTCCAGCACGAGATGCTCGTGGGCGTACACCATGCCGAGCCGGTCGGCCGGGACGTCCCCGAGCACGCATCGCACGACGGGCGCCCGACCCGCCGGGTCGTTCACCGCACCGCCTCCGCGCCCGCCTCCAGGAGCGCGCCGTCGCCGAGTAGGGTGTCGCGGACCCGCGGGTACGGCACCGCACGCACGTCGCCGCCCCCGGGTACGGCGAGCGCGGCGAGCGTGCCCGCGGCCTGGCCCATCGCCATGCACTGGGCCATGGAGCGGATGCTCGCGTGCGCGTCATGGGTGGCGGAGAAGCAGCGGCCGGCGACGAGCGCGTTGACCGCGTCCCTGACGACGAGGGCGCGCAACGGGACGCCCACCGCGGTTCCCTCGGGGAGGTAGACCCAGTTCGTGCCGGTGCCGGAGTGGTGGTCCTCGATGGGCGCCCCGCACAGCGCGACCTGGTCGTCGAACTGGTGGGCTTCGAGCACGTCCTCGCGGGTGACCCGGTAGTCGCCGTACACCCGCCGGGTCTCCCTGACGCCGATCTGGGTGCCGAGCGCGAACAGGGCGGCCTCGCCGTACCCGGGGACGCGGTCGGTGAGGAACCTGGCGTACTCCAGCGCCTGCCGTCGCCCGGCGATCTCCGCCTCTGTGAGGAAGGCGGGGTCGGTGACGTTGGCGCCGTCAACGGCCGAGTCGAGGCGGGTCATCACGGTGGCCACGACACCGGGGATCGGGGTGATGTGATCGCTGCCCTCCCGTCTGGGCAACGCGTAGCCGTCGAGTGCGGCCTCCTCCATCAGCCGGTGCAGGTCTTCCTTCCGGATCGCCCGCCGGGCGGCCGGGTCGACGTTGCCCATGCGGAACGTCGTGGTGAGCGTCTGCGCGGGAGCGAGGTCGCCGGCCTGCTCGTAGCCGAAGCCGGCGAAGTGGCAGACGTCGGCGTCGCCCGAGGCGTCCACGACGGCGGTCGCGCCGACCTGGCGGAGGCCGCCCTTGGTGGCGAGGAGCAGCGCCTCGATCCTGCCGTCGCGGACGAGCACGTCCTGGACGAAGGCGTGCAGCAACACGTCCGCCCCGGCCTCGGTGACCAGTCGCTCCCAGACCACCTTCAGGTGCTCGGCGAGATAGGTGACGCCGGTGCCGGCGCCGTAGGTGTTGGGACGTTCCACGACGGTGCCGAGCCTGCGCAACCCGTCCACGACGTCGTCGGGGATGCCGCCGACCACTTTGACGGCCCGCTCACCGGGTGTGTAGAAGCCGTAGAAGGTGTCCAGCACGGCCGTACTGGTGCCGCCGAGGAACGGCAGCTTCTCCAGCAGCAGGACGCGCGCGCCATGCCGGGCCGCGGCGATCGCCGCGCAGGAGCCCGCGGATCCGGAGCCGACGACCACCACGTCGTACGAGCCGAGGGAGGGCACCTCCCGATCAAGCGAGCCCCACAAACCAGACCTCCTCGCCGCCGAACGTCTTTTCACAGCCAATATGTCTAGACTACATTTTCGAGTTACTTAGACAACATTGGCAGGAAGGATAGCCATGACGCAACCTCATCGCATCACCATGCTGGGCACCGGGCTGATCGCCGACTTTTACACGATGACGCTGCAAGGCCGGCGTGGCCTCGATCGGGTTGCGGTGGCCTACTCCAGGTCCGAGGAGCGTGGCGCCGCCTTCGCCGACCGCTGGGCGATCCCGCACTGGACCACCAGCCTGAAGGAGGCCGTGGAGCATCCGGAGACCGACACCGTCGTCGTCGGGCTCCCCAACGACGCGCACGAGGAGGCGATCTCGCTGGCCGCCGCGGCGGGCAAGGCGGTGCTGTGCACCAAACCGCTGGCCAGGACGGCCGAGGAGGCGCGGCGCATCTTGCGTACGGTGGAGGACGCGGGCGTGTTCGCGGGCTACCTGGAAGACCTCGCCTACACGCCCAAGACGCTGAAGGCCGTGGAGTCGGTGAAGGCGGGAGCGGTCGGCGACGTGCTGTGGGTGCGCTCGCGGGAGACGCACCCGGGCCCGCACAGCGCGTGGTTCTGGGACTCCGGCAAGGCGGGTGGCGGCGCGATCGTCGACCTCGGCTGCCACTGCATCGAGATCATCCGGAGCTTCGCGGGCAAGGGCAACCGTCCCGTCGAGGTCATGTGCTGGAAGGACACCCTGGTCCACCCGATCGAGGCGGAGGACAACGCGATCGCTTGGATCAAGTTCGAGAGCGGGGCGATCGGCCAGTTCGAGGTGTCGTGGACCTTCCGCGGCGGTATGGACCTGCGCGACGAGGTGGCCGGCACCGAGGGGACGATCTGGCTGAACCACTTCCTGCGCACCGGTTTCGAGATGTTCACCGCCGGCGGTGAGAAGGGGTATGTCGCGGAGAAGGCGGAATCGTCGCACGGGTGGCTGTTCCCGGTGGGCGACGAGGTGGCCGAGCTGGGCTACGTCGACATGTTCGCCGACATGTTCGACGCGATGGACGAGGGCCACCGGCCCGCCGAGACCTTCTACGACGGCTACGTCGTCAACGCCGTCATGGACGCCTGCTACCGCTCGGCGGAGTCGCGCGCCTGGGAGCCGGTCGACCTGGAGTGGCGAGGCGGCCAGACGGCCCGCATCGGCAGGGAGCGGCGGGAGTACGACGGCCTGACCGTCATCAAGGACGAGCTGCTGCCGGACGGGCGGCGCAAGCTCATCCTCAAGGACGAGGCCTCGGGCCGGTTCGAGGACCGCGTGGTGTGACGACACTCGGCCCCCATCAGGACCGGGCCACCGCCGGCGACCGGGGCCGCCGGCGTTGGTACGGGCTCAGACCACCAGGGGGGCCAGCGTGTTGCGTGCGATCAGGAAGCCGCGCTTGACCAGCTCGTCGCTGCCCTCGAAATCCCGGTCCTCGTGCTCGACGCACATGACGTGGTCGTAGTCGGCCCGGTAGAGGGCGGCCACGAAGCGGTCCCACGGCACTTCTCCCAGGCCGGGGAGCCGGGGGATCTGCCAGCCCATGCCGGCCGACATGATGCCGCGCTCGTACAGGCCCTCGCGGTCGATCTCGAGGTCCTTGCCGTGCACGTGGTAGATGCGCGGGCCGAACTCGCGCACCACCCGCTCGATGTCGATCATCTGCCAGACGAGGTGGGAGGGGTCGAGGTTGAGCCCCAGCGTGTCACCGGGGATCGCGTCGAACATGTCCCGCCAGATCCGCGGCGCGTAGGCCAGGTTGTGGCCGCTCGGCCACTCGTCATGGCTGAAGATCATCGGGCAGTTCTCGATGGCGATGCGGATCCCGTGGTCCGCCGCGTAGGCCACGAGTTCGGGCCAGACCTCGCGGAACGCGGCGAAGTTCTGCTCCACGGTCCTGGTCTGGTCGGCGCCGATGAAGGTGTTGACGACCGGCACGCTCATCAGCGAGGCGGCGCGGATGAGCGCGCGCAGGTGGTCGTGAACGTGGGCGCGGTGCTCGGGATCGGGGTGCAGGGGGTTGGGGTAGTAGCCGAGCCCGGAGATCTCCACGCCCCGGCTCCGCAGGTCGTCGACGATGTCCTTGGCCTGCGAGTCGCCGAGCCCGGCGACGTCGATGTGCGAGACGCCGGCGTACCTGCGGGCCGCCCCCTCCTGCCGCGGCCAGCAGGCCACCTCCAGCATGCCGAAGCCGTTGGCGGCCGCCCAGTCGGCGACCTCGGTGAGCGGGCTCTCGGGGAACGCCGCGGTGAGCAGGCCGAGCCTCATTCTTTTCTCCTCTCGACGGATACCCAGCGGCCTTCCGCCGCGCTGCGCCGGATGGCCTCTTCTACGAACAGGCCCTCAAGCCCGTCCGCGAAGGTGGGGTAGGCGGGTCCGGCCGAAGGGCCGCCGGCGGCCACGTCCGCGTAGACCCGTTCGAACAGGCCGAGGAAGGTCTCCGCGAAGCCCTCCGCGTGCCCGCCGGGATAGTGTGCGACGCGTCCGGCGTCGGGCCCCAGCAGGGCGGGGTCGCGCCAGAGCTGCTCGTTGGGCCGGTCGCGGTGGCCGAGCCAGAGCTGCTCGGCGGCCTCTGAAGACCAGGCGAGCGACGCGTCCGTCCCGTCGACCTCCATGTTCACGGTGTTCTTCCGGCCCGCCGACACCTGGGAGACGGTGAGTACGCCGCGGGCGTCCCCGCCGTACCGCAGCAGCAGCCCGGCCGCGTCGTCGCTGGCCATCTCCACGACCTCTCGCTCGCCGGCGTGTTCGGGGGAGTGCGCGGCGGCGAAGGTCTCCACCGGACCGGTGGGACGACGCCGGTGCCGTACGAAGGTGTGCAGGTCCGCCAGGACCTCGGTCACCTCGAGTCCGGTGACGAAGCGGGCCAGGTCGAGCCAGTGGGAGCCGATGTCGGCCACCGCCCGCAGCGATCCGGCCTGGGCGGGGTCGAGCCGCCAGTTCCAGTCGGTGTCGCGGAGCAGCCAGTCCTGCAAATAGTGCCCGCTGACCAGGCGCGGCGGGCCGACCGCGCCCGCGCGGACCCTGGCGGCCGCCTCGTGCAGGACGGGATAGAACCGGATGTTGAAGCAGACCGCGTGGATGACGCCCGCCGCCCCGGCGGCGTGGAGCATGCGCAGCCCGTCTGCCGCGTCCATGGCGAGCGGCTTCTCGCAGACGACGTGCCTGCCCGCCTCGATCGCCGCCAGTGACTGCTCGGCGTGCAGGTGGTTCGGGCTCGTGACGTGGACGACCTGGACGGCGGGGTCGGCCAGCAGTTCCGCCAGGTCGCCGTAGACCCGGTCGACCCCCATCCGGCGCGCCTTCTCGCGCGCCCGCCCGGGGCTGGAACCGAGCACCCCGACCACCTCGACGCCCGCCCGGCGCAGCGCGTCGACGTGCAGCTCCCCGATGAAGCCCACGCCGATCACGGCCGCTCCCCGGCGCGTCACGTCTGCCCCGTACGCGCGCGGGAGGTGCGGACGTAGACCCAGGCCAGGACGAGCACGATCGCTCCGTAGAGCATCTGCTTCACCGACTCGTCGACGTTGAGGACGTTGAGCATCGTGTCCAGGATGCTGAGGATCAGGGCGCCGAGGATGGTGCCGGCGTAGCCGCCGGAGCCGCCGAGGATCGAGGTGCCGCCGATCACCGCCGCGGCGACGGAGGGCAGGAGGTAGGAACCGGCGAGCTGCAGGTCCACCGACCCGCCGCGGCCGCCGATGAGGATGCCGGCCACGGCGGCGAGCATGGCGCACGCGACGTAGACCGTGACCTCGACCGAGGCGACCCGCACACCGGCGAGCCTGGCCGCCCTGCGGTTGCCGCCGATGGCGTAGATCAGCCGCCCCAGGCCGGTACGGCGCAGCCCGAGGATCAGCAGCCCGCCCAGCAGCACCCAGACCAGCAGGTTCCATGGGATGGGCCCGATGATGGTGCCGCCGCCCAGCTCCTTGACGAACTCGGGCATGCGGGTGGCGCCTTTGAGAAAGGTCTGGCTGCCCACGGTGAGCACGCCGGTGAGGATGGCCGACATGCCCAAGGTCATGATCAGCGCGTTGATCCGGAACACCGCGATGGCCACCCCGTTGACCAGGCCGATCACCAGGCCGACCGCGAGCCCCTCAAGGATGGCCAGCGCGGTGCCGTCGGCGGCCCGGACACCGGTGACATACGCCGCCGCGGTCGCCGTCATGGCCACCGACAGGTCGATGCCCCCGGTGAGCATGCACAGGGTCTGGCCGCCGGCGATCAGCGCCAGCGGCACCGCCACCAGCAACGTGTTGCGGAGCTGCCCGACGCTCAGGAATCCCTGGTCGATCAGGCCGTTGGCCAGGACGAGCGCGGCCAGCACACCGGCCAGCACCAGCAGCGAGCGGTCCACCTTGGGCCAGGCGCGCGCCTGGGCGGTGGTCATGTCCCTTTCCTCTCTCTCCTGAGCAGCCCGCCGAGGAGCACGACGAGCACGATGACGACGCCCTTGACGGCCTCGCCGTAGGCGGGGTCCACGCCGCGGGCCAGCATGATCGCGGGGATCAGGTAGAGCGACCACACGGCCGTCACCGGGCCGAGCAGGCCGCCGACGCCGCCGGTGAGCGCGATGCCGCCGAGCACGATCGCCGCCACCGAGGTGAGCGTGGCGGTCATGCCGGCCGTGGCCCGCGGGTCGCCCCCGGCCGTGAACGCGGTCGCGGCCAGACCGCCGAGCGCGCACAGCAGCCCGCCGATCGCGTACGCCGTGATCCGCGTGCGCGCCGCGGGCACCCCCGCCAGGAACGCCGCCTCCCGGTTGCTGCCGAACGCGTAGACGCCGAGCCCGGCTCTGGTACGGCGGAGGACGTACCAGACGATCAACCCCGGCACCGCCAGACCGACCAGCGGGGGCCAGAACTCCGTGCCGCTGCCGAGCACCAGCGCCTGGAACTCCAGCGCGGTGCCGCCACCCGGGGTGGGCATGACGAGCAGCGCCAGCCCCGACCAGACGAAGCTCGTGGCCAGGGTCACGATGATGTCGGGCACCCCCGACTTGGCGATCACCAGGCCGGTGAGCGCGCCGAGCAGACCCCCGGCGGCCGTGGCGACGGCGGCGATCAGCAGGCAGGTGCCGAACGGCTGGCCCTCCATCAGGCGTGCGGACAGGCAGTTGAACAGCACCATCTGCGCGCCCACCGACAGGTCGATGCCGCCGCCGATCACGATGACGCCCTGCGCCAGGGTCAGATAGCCCAGGGCGAGCGTCGAGGTGAGCATGGTCTGGATCTCGAACGAGTCGAAACCGCCGCTCTGCGCCTTGACCGCCACCAGGAGCAGGAACGCGAGCAGGGCGGCTCCCGTCCAGGCCTGCCTGCGCGCCGTACGCGCCAGCGGTCCGGCGGTCGCCGCCGCCGTGGTGGCCTGCATCAGCCCGCCTCCTCGGTGTGGGCCAGCCCGTGGGCCGCGTTGAGCAACGTCGCCTCGTCGGCGTCGGCGGCCGGCATCTCGCCGGTCACCCGCCCGCCGTACAGCACCAGCGTCCGGTCGCACACCAGCGGCACCTCCCGTAGCTCGCTGGTGAACATCAGCACGCCTCGGCCGTCCCCGGCGATGCTGCGCAGCAGGGCGTAGATCTGGTGCTTGGTGCCGACGTCGATGCCCCGGGTGAGGTCGAAGCAGAGCAGCACGTCGAATCCGGCGACCACCCAGCGGCCGATGGTGACCTTCTGCTGGTTGCCGCCGGACAGCCGCCTGACCTCTTCCTGCGCCCGGGTGTCGATCTCCAGCCGCTCGATGGCCGCGTCCACCTTGCGGCGCTCGTCGTCCAGCGGGATCGGCCCCCAGCGCCGCGCGTGCAGGGGGAGGGCGAGGTTCTCCCGGATCGAGCGCTGCGGCAGCAGGGCCTCCTGCCGATCCGACGGCACCAGGACCACGCCGTGCCGTACGGCTTCGCGGGGGTGGCGGCCGGTCAGCCGGTGCCCGCGGACGGCCACCTCGCCCGCGGCCGCGCGCCGGTCACCGGCGAGCAACTCGAACAGTTCCTCCTGGCCCTGCCCTTCCAGGGCGACGACCCCGAGCACCTCTCCGGCGCGCAGGGTGAAGGAGACGTCCTTGAGCCGGCCGCCGTCGCCGAGGCCGGTGACCTCCAGCAGCGTCTCGCCCGCGGGCTGTGCGGCCGCGGACCCGGCGGCGGCCGGGACGGCTTCGACGGCCTTGTCGCCGAGCATGGCGGCCACGATGCGTTCCTCACCACCTTCGGCCACGACGTGCGTGTCGACGTCGTTTCCGTCGCGCAGTACGGTGGCCCGGTCGCAGATGTCCTGCACCTCCAGCAGGCGGTGCGTGATGAACAGGACCGAGCCGCCGGCCTCACGGGTCCGGCGCATCACGGCGAACACCCGCTCGGCGTAGTCGCTCGGGAGCGCGGCGGTGATCTCGTCGAGGACCAGCAGCGTGGGCCGGTGGGCGAGCGCCCGGGCCAGGTCGAGCATGCGCAGCAGCGGCAACGGCAGTTCCCCTGCGAGCGCCCCGAAGTCGGGCGGCGCCAGGTCCATCTCTCTCAGCCGGTCACGTACGGCGGCGGCGCTGGTCCCGGTCAGGCGCAGGTTCTCGGCGACGGTCAGGTCCGGGAGCAGCGCCGGGTCCTGAAAGACCGGTGTCACGCCATGGCTCCGCGCGTCGGCCGGCGACCTGAAGGCCACCGTACAGCCGGCCACCTCGATCTGGCCCGAGTCGGGGGCGAGCACGCCGGTGAGGACCTTCACCAGCGTGCTCTTTCCCGCACCGTTCGCGCCCAGCAGGGCGTGGATCTCACCCGGCCGTACGGCGAGGTCCACCGAACGCAGCGCCACGACCGGGCCGTACCGTTTGGCGATGGCCCGGGTACGCAGCGCGTCGTGCGTGTCGGCCATCACTCACCGGGGCCCTTGCAGGCGAACAACTGCTCGGGGGTGTAGTGGGTGTGCGGCTCGACGGTGACGCGGGCGCTGAAGGTGGCCTCCCTGTCCGGGAAGTAGTTGGCCGCCAGCTTGTCCTTCGCGGACTCCACGTCCCAGACCTCGGGGGCGAGGAAGGTCTCGCGCGGGACCTGCGCGCCGGAAAGGGCCTGGAGGGCGATCGAGGTGCCCACGCCGCCGATGGCGGCCGGGTTGGTCACCGCGGCGCCGACGAAGCCCTTGCCGTGCAGGCTGCTGATCTGGTTGATGAACTCGTTGTTGTCGGCGCCGACCACCGGGGCGTACGGCTTTTTGAGCGTCTCGAACGCCTTGACCACGGTGTAGTCGATGCCCGAGGTCCAGATCCCGTCGACCTTGTCCGAGGAGTTCAGCAGGTCGAGCGCCTGCTGGCCGCCCTTGGAGTAGTCCCAGCCGGTGTAGACCTCCTTGACCACCTTGACTTCGGGGTACTTCGCCAGCGCCTCGGTGAAGCCCTTGTGCCGGTCGTTGTCGGCGGGGGCGCCGGCGATGCCACGCATCTCGACGACGTTGCCCTTGCCGCCGATCGCCTTGGCGAGCCATTCGCCGCCGAGGCGGCCGTAGGCGACCTGGTCGTTGGCGACGACCAGCGCCTCGGGGGCCGAGACGGCCTGGTCGACCGCGACCACGATGACGCCCCTGGCCTTGGCCTGCTTGATCACCGGATCGAGCTTGGCAGGGTCGGAGGGGTTGACGATGATCGCGTTCACGCCCTGGGAGATGAGCTGCCGCAGATCGGCGATCTGCTCGGTGGGGCCGCCGTTCCGGTTCGCCACGACAACCTTGCTGACTTTACCGCTGGCCAGTGCCTCGGCCTTGACCGAACAGATCATCTCCTCTCGCCAGCCGTTGCCGACCAGTGTGTTGCTCACCCCGATGACATAAGAATCCTTCTGCTGCCCCGGGGCGTCGCTCGCGGCGGCTCCGGTGGCGGTGGTGTTCCCGCCGCCACCGCACGCGGTGAGCGACACCAGCAACGTGATGCCGCCGGCGAGGGCGCCGGCGCGGGTCATCCTCGGCTTCATCCGACCCACTTTCCCTTTCCTTCCGCGCCCGCCTGCGTCGGCGGGCGCGTTCTGTCACACCGGGTGCCCAGCCAGCGCCTGGGCGGCGCGTCGTCCGTGCTCGAGGTAGGCGGCCTCGAACAGTTCCCTCGATCGCTCAGGCCCGACGACGGCGGCCGAGGTGATGACCGGCATGGTGATCCCGCGCTCCAGGAGGAGCTGTGCGGTCTGTACTTTGATCTCGTTGACCACGGTCACGGCGGCGAGCGTGGAGCCCGGACCGACCGGGGTGTCCATCCCGTCCAGCGTCACCAGAGCGTCGCCGACCGGAACGTGGAGGTCGATGACGAGGTCGGCGTGGTCGAGCAGGCGGTCGCCGCTCGGGTGGCCGGAGGTGGAGGCGCGGGAGTTCTCCACCCCGGTCACGGCGATCACCTTCAGCCCGCGGGCGCGGGCGCCCATCGCCATCTCGACGGGGACGGCGGTCACGCCGCTGTTGCTGAAGACGATCATCAGGTCGTCGGCGTCAAGGTCGAAGTTGGCCAGGATCGCCTCGGCCAGACCTGGGACGCGTTCAATGAACATCGCCTGGCGCTGGCCGTTGGCACCGACGATCTGCGTGTGGTTCGTCATGGACAATTCGACGATCGGGTGGAAACCGGGGTAGGAGCCGTACCTCGGGAACATCTCCTCCACCGCCATGCGCGAATGCCCCGTGCCGAAGAGGTGGACCAGCCGGCCTGCGGCAATGGTCTCAGCGCACCATTGAGACACCAGCGAGATGTTCTCGCCCTCATGGTGCATCAGCCGTTCCAGCAATGCCTGAGCCTCATGGGCCCAGGCTCCGGCCACCTTTCCCGTCGGCATTCAAAGCTCCATACATATATAAAAAGTTGTCTAGATATTTCGTGTGGCCGGTACTCTATGCTTGGAGACCAGGGAGGTCAAGAGAGCTGTGAGCAACCGTCAGCCCCGAGACGAGTCCCGTGAGGCCCGCTACCAGGAGATCGAGCGCTGGCTGCGCGATCTCGTACTGCGCGGGTCGGCGGGTGACGCGCTGCCGTCGGAGTCCGACCTCGCCCAGCGCTTCGGGGTGAGCCGGATGACGGCGCGTCAGGCGATGCAGAATCTCGCCCAGGAAGGCCTGGTCAACCGGCGCCGGGGGTCGGGCAGCTATATCGCCCAGCTGCCGCTGCACCGCCGCGAGGGCATGCTGATGAGTTTCACCGACGACATGCGGCGCCGGGGCATGGTGGCGTCCTCGCGGCTGCTCGACGCGACACTGCGGCCGGCCACGGCCGGCGACCTGGAGGCGCTGCGACTGCCCGAGGGCTCGCGGGTCGTCGCGATCTCCCGGATCCGGCTCGCCGACGAGGTGCCGATCGCCGTCGAGCGCGCGGCGCTGCCCGCCGAATGCGCGGGCGTGCTCGCCGATGACCTGGAGAGCGGCTCCCTGCACGTGAGCCTGCACCAGCGCGGGTGGACCCCCGCGCTCGCCAGGAGCTGGATCGGCGCCCGCGTGGTCACCCCTGCCGAGGCGCGGATGCTCGACATGGCGGCGCGCGGCGCGCTGCTCATCGAACGGCGCATCATCTACGACCAGGACAACCAGCCCTTCGAGCACACCGAGACCGCCTACGTCGCCGAGCGCTACGTCATCGACGCGACGTTCGCCGCCACCGCACCGGGTGCCATGACGACAGCCGCCGCGCCCGCTCCTAACTGATCCGCCCGTTCTCGCCCTGCTTTCCGACCGGCCCGTTCTCGTCCCGCTCCAGCACCGCGAGGGCCGCGCCGAGCGCGCCCGCGTAAGTGCCGAGGACCGCCGGGAGCACGCGCACGTCCTCCGGCCTGCCGAGCGTGATCCGGCCGCGCACCTCGCGCTCCAGCGGGCCGAAGAGCGCGTCGCCCGCCGCCGCGACGCCCCCGCCGATCACTAAGGCGTCGGGCGCGAGCAGGGTGTACGCGTTGACCAGCGCGACGGCCAGCCAGCGGATCACGTGGTCCACGGTCCGCACCGCACGCTCGTCGCCGGCGCGCGCCGCCTCGTACACCTCCTCGACGCTCGATCGGCCCGACATGCGGAGCACCGCGGCGGAGCTCACCAGCGCCTCGGCGCAGCCGCGGTTCCCGCAGCCGCAGAGCGGCCCGTCCACTTGGAGCGTCTGGTGCCCGATCTCGCCGGCGTCCCCCGTCCCCATGTGCAGCCGCCCGCCGATGACGACGCCGCCGCCCATGCCAGTGCCGAGCGTCACGCACACCACCGTGTTCAGGCCGCGGGCGGCGCCGAGGCGCGACTCGGCCAGCGCGAAGGCCCTGGCGTCGTTGATCAGCACCACCGGCCGCCCTGCCGCCGTCTCCACGGGCCGGCGCAACTGCTTGCCAGACCACTCGCCGGGAATGTTCGGGATCAGCCGTGCGCATCCCGAGGCCGGGTCGAACCATCCGGGGATGCCCAGCCCGACCGCCGCCGCGCCGTACTCGCCGGTCACGGCGCGGGCCAGGGCCGCCACCCGGTCCACCACCGCGTCCGCGCCCTCATGGCCGTGGGTGAGGTGCGAGCGGCGCGACAGCACCCGGATCTCGCCGTCGGCGTCACGCTCGACCACGACGGTCTTGATGTTCGTGCCGCCCAGGTCGAGACCCGCGTAGCGGACGGCGGTCACGACCTGGCCCGCTCGCGGAAGTCGTCGAGGATGGCCGCCGTGGCGGTGGCCCCGCAGCGCGCGGCGCCCGCGTCCATGACGTCGAGCAGCGCGTCCAGCGTGCGCACCCCGTGCGCGGCCTTCACCTTCACCGCGGGCGACACCGACGCGGCCATCAGCCGCAGGTCCGGCAGGGTAGAGCCCGAGGGGGCGAACCCGGTGGAGGTCTTGACGTAGTGCCCGCCGGCCGCCTCCACGGCCTTGCAGGCGGCGACCTTCTGGTCGTCGGTGAGGTAGGCGTTCTCCAGGATGACCTTGACGATCCCGCCTTCCGCCGCCTCGACCACGGCGGCCACGTCCTCCTGCACCCGGGCAAGCTCGCCGGACCGCAGCCAGCCGATGTTGAGCACCATGTCGAACTCGGTCGCGCCGTCCGCGCGGGCCTGCCGCGTCTCGAACGCCTTGACCGCCGTGGCGGTGGCGCCGTGCGGGAAGCCGATCACCGTGCCGACCGCCACGCCGCCGCCCGCCAGCAGGCCGGTCACGAAGGGCACGTCGGCCGGGCGGCAGCACACCGACGCGACGCCGTACGCCGCCGCGACCCGGCACCCCTCCTCCACCTCGGCGAGCGTCAGCTCGGGGCGAAGGAGTGAATGATCGATCGTCTCGGCCACCTGCTCGTAGGTGTAGCCGCGAACCGTTGCCGTCACAAGATCTCCTTTTTCTCGGTACTCACGCCTCGGACACCGACCACCCGCCGTCCACGGCGACCGTCTGGCCGGTCACGCCTTCGGCCAGCCCGATCGCGCATACGGCCGCGGCCACCGCACCGGGCTCGATCATCCCGGCCGCCAGCGGCTGCTTGCGGCGGGCGTATTCCTGGATCACCGGGTCGTCCGCGGCCCGCCGCGCCATCGGCGTACGGACCAGACCGGGCGCGACCGCGTTCACGCGTACGCCGTCGGGGGCGTACGTCGACGCCAGCGTGGTGGCCAGCCCGCCGATCGCCGCCTTCGCCGCGGCGTAGGCGTGGGTGCCGAACAGATCGGGCGAAGGGCGGGTGGCGAGTACGCTACCGACGAGCACCAGCGACCCCCCGGTACGGCGCAACCGCCTGACCGCCTCGCGCGCGGTCAGGAACGCCGTGGTCAGGTTGAGCCGCAGCGTCTCCTCCCAGGCGTGCAGGGTGACCTCGTGGAGCGGCCCGTCACCGAACCGGCGACCGCTTCCGCCGGCCACCGCCACCACTAGATCCAGGCCGCCGAGTGCCTGGTCGGCGGCCGTGAACGCGGCGACGGCGGCGTCTTCCGCACGCAGGTCCGCGGCGTGGAATCCGGCCGACCGCTCGCCGAGCCGGCCGGTCAGCGACCGGCACTCGCCCGGGTCCAGCGAGACGACGAACACCCGATGGCCGAGGTCGGCCAGCCGGAGTGAGACGGCCGCGCCGATGCCGGTCGCGCCTGTCACCAGGCATCGCAGGGCGAGGGACGGGTCGTGTTGAGCTGACATCAGCAGAAGACTAGGGCACTCTTTACAACTCCGTCTACATCTCCCTAGATATGTCTATACAGCTAGTTTGGTGACCGATGAGAGTGCGCGTGTGCCAGGCCTGCAAACCTGTGCAAGCCGTATGGGGTGTCGTCAATCCGGTGAACCTATGTGGTCCCGCCGCACTACAGAGGTTGAAAGGTCGGGGTTTCACGGCGGCTCCGGCGTCATCCGTGACCGCGACGCGAAGAGCCCATGACGTCACCCGGACGGCTCGACAGATCCGGCAACGCCGGTCCCGATGAAACGACTACAGCCATCGTTGTATCTGCTGTTCCAGGTCATGCGAATCCTCCAGATACGCGGATCAGCGCTCTGCCGCTGTGCGGCCTGCGGGGCGTAACGTCGCGTTGTGATGGATCTGCTTGAGCGCTCGTCGCTGCTGGATGAGTTGAGCGGCGTGCTGGCCGCGACGGCGGCGGTCGGCCACGTCGTCTTGGTCGCGGGTGAGGCGGGCATCGGCAAGTCGGCGCTGGTCAGGCGGTTCACCGAGCGGCATTCGGGGGAGGCGCGTTTCCTGTTCGGGGCGTGCGATCCACTGCTCACGCCCCGGGCGCTCGGCCCGTTGCACGACCTCGGGCGCGAGGTGGGCGGCCGGCTGGCGGCTTTGCTGGCCAACGGGAGCCCGCGCGAGCACCTGTTCGCCGCGCTCCTTGACGAGCTGGACCAGCGGTCGCGGCGGCAGGTGGTCGTGGTCGAGGACGCCCACTGGGCTGACGAGGCGACCCTGGACCTGCTGGCGTTTCTGGGGCGACGGATGGAACGCATCCGGGCGCTGCTGATCGTCACCTATCGCGACGACGAGCTGGCGGTCGACCATCCGCTGCGTGCCGTTGTCGGCCGGTTGCCGCCGGATACGGTACGGCGCTTGCAATTGGAGCCGCTGTCCGAGGCGGCGGTGGCGGAGCTGGCCCGGCGGGCCGGCCGCCCCGCCATCGGGCTGCACGTTCTCACCGGCGGAAACCCGCTGCTGGTCACCGAGGTGCTGGCCGCTGGCGATGCCGGGGTGCCGCTGACCGTCCGCGATCTGGTGTTGGCGCGCGTCGCCGGCCTGCCGGCCGGCGCGCAGGAGATGGTCCGGCTGGTCGCGGTGGTACCGACTCGCGCCGAGCTGTGGCTGCTGGAGGAGGCGATGGGGCCGTGGCCGGCAGCGGTCGACGCCGGTGTGGCGGCCGGGCTGCTGATCGCGGGCTTTGACGCGATCGGGTTCCGTCACGAACTGCTGCGGCGGGCGGTGGAGAGCTCGCTGTCGGCCCTCGGCCGCCGGGAGCTGAACCGCCGGGTGCTGAAGGTGCTCACGAGCGCCCCCGAGCGGGGAGTCGACGTCGCCCGGCTGGTGCATCACGCGCACGAGGCCGGCGACATCGGGGCCGTCCTTCGGTACGCGCCAGAGGCGGCTCGGCAGGCGGCGGCCGTGGCGGCCCACCGGGAGGCCGTCGGGCACTACCGGGCGGTGCTGGCGCACGCCGAGCGGCTGCCCGTGGCGGTCCACGCGGAACTGCTGGAGGGGTACTCGGTGGAGTGCTACCTGTCAGGGTTCTCCGCCGAGGCGGTCTCGGCTCGCCAGGCCGCCGTGGGTCTTCGGGAGGCCGCCGGCGAGCGGGAGCGGGTCGGTGCGGGCCTGCGCTGGCTGTCCCGCATGCATTGGTGGGACGGGAACCGGCACGGGGCGGAGGCGGCCGCCGCCCGCGCCATCGCCGTGCTGGAAACCCTGGAGCACGGCCACGAGTTGGCGATGGCCTACAGCAACCAGGCGCAACTGGACATGCTGGCCAACCGGACGACGGCGGCGACAGGCTGGGCCGAGCGGGCGATCGAGATGGCCCAGCGGCTGGGCGACCGGGAGACGCTCAGCCACGCCCTGACCAACATCGGTTCGGCCCGGATCCTCGATTGCGACCCGGTCGGCCGGGCGGACCTGGAGCGGGGGTTCGAGGTGGCGGTCGCTGCCGGGCTGGAGGACGACGCCGCCCGCGCCCTCTGCAATCTGGGGACGCTCAGCGCAGAGATGCGGGATTATCGTCACGCCCGCCAGGACCTGGACCGAGGGCTCGCCTTCGTCCAGGCGCACGAGCTGGCCGGATACGTCCAGCACCTGCTGGGGCACCGCGCTCGCGTCCGGTTGGACCAGGGGGATTGGCTCGGTGCCGAGCAGGACGCGTGGGCGGCGCTGGCCGAGCGGGTGGCGGGCGGCGCCCGGATGGTGGACGGTCTGGTGCCGCTGGGCCTGCTGCAGGCCCGCCGTGCCGACCCCGCTGCGGCTGCGACCCTGCAGGAGGCGACCGAACGGGCTTTCGCCACTGTCGAGTTGCAATGGACCGCGCCGGTGGCCGCGGCCCGAGCCGAGCACGCCTGGCTGCAGGGCGACGACCACCGGATCGCCGAGGAGGCCACCGGTGTGTTCGAGCGAGCCGTACAGGCGGCTCACCCGTGGTTCACTGGAGAACTGGCGTTCTGGCTGTGGCTGGCGGGCGCCCTGCCACAGACCCCGGCGGTGGTTGCCGAGCCCTACCGGCTGCTGCTGGCCGGCGAGTGGCGCGCGTCCGCCGACGCGTGGCAGGAACTCGGGTGCCCGTACCAGCGGGCCTTGGCGTTGGCCTGCGGCGACCGGGACGAGGCGCTGTTGGAGGCGCTGGCGCTGCTGGATGGCCTGGGGGCCAGGCAGGCGTCGCTGCGGTTACGCCGCGATCTTCGGCGCCGCGGCCACCAGCGCATCCCCCGCGGGCCGATCCGGGCCACCGCAGCCAACCCGGCCGGCCTCACCGCCCGGCAGGTCGAGGTGCTCGGGCTGCTGGCCGAGGGGTTGACCGACGCCGGGATCGCCGCCCGGCTGTCGCTGTCAACCAAGACCGTCGGTCACCACGTCTCGGCGCTGCTGGCCAAGCTTGGCGCCGCGTCGCGGCACGAGGCCGTCGCGGCCGCCCGCCGGCTCGGGGTCGTCCCGGCCAAAGGTAGGGAGCCGGACGGCTAGAGGTAGGGATACGCTCCCGATTCCCCTCCGGGAGACCGGTCCTAGCGTTGTGCTGGCCGACCTCACAGGGAGGTCGCGATAGGAGGAGCGCCATGGACATCGCCACCATCAAGCAACGGCAGCAGGCAGCCTGGGCCGCGGGTGACTACGCGGCCGTGGGAACCCGGCTCCTGCTCACGGCCGAGCTGCTGTGCGAGACCGTGGACCTGCGCGCCGACGAGCGGGTCCTGGACGTGGCATGCGGCAACGGCAACGCCGCCCTGGCCGCGGCCCGCCGGTTCTGCCAGGTCGTCGGCGTCGACTTCGTCCCCGCCCTGCTCGACCGGGCCCGTCGGCGCGCCCACGCCGAAGGGCTGGATGTGACCTTCCAGGAGGCCGACGCCGAGGCCCTGCCCTTCCCCGACGCCTCCTTCGACGTCGTGGTGTCGACCTGCGGCGCCATGTTCGCCCCCGACCAGGAGCAGACTGCCAGCGAACTGCTGCGGGTCTGCCGGCCAGGCGGGCGGATCGGCATGGTCAACTGGGTTCCCGACAGCTACGTCGGTGAGCTGTTCCGTACCATCGGCCGCTACCTGCCACCCCCGCCGGGGCTGCAGCCGCCGGTGCTGTGGGGCAGCCCGGACCGGCTGCGCGAACTGTTCGGACCCGATGCGACCATCTCGGCTCCGCAGCGGAGCTTCCGGTGGCGGTTCCCGTCGGCCGAGCACCAGGTGGAGTTCTTCACCACCCTGTACGGCCCGGCCAACCGGGCCGTCGCGACGTTGGGGGCGGACCGCGCCGCCGACCTCAAGGCCGAGATGCTCGACGTGGTCAAGCGTTTCAACGTCTCCGACGACAACACGCTGGTGCTCCGGATGGACTACCTGGAGGCGGTCATCCACAAGCCCGCGACGTCGTGATGGCGGTCGCCACCCAGACGAGGTGCTACCAGGCCGAGGCCTGGCACGTGCGGCTGCTGGAGGTGGTGGTACCGGGGCCGGTCACTGAGCGCCTTGGCACGGCCGCGCGGGTCGCGGGCGTGGTTTTGGGCGCGGGCGATCATTCCGGAGCTGAGCCCCCCGCCGGAGGCATGATTAACTCTGCCCAATCCGAGGGCACGCAGAAACGCCCGGCTGGCACGCAGGCAACCGGGCGCTCTGATGGCAGGCGCTAAGCGGGCAGCTCCCAACTAGGCCCGTCAGGATCGCCGAGCCACACCCATTGCTTCTCGGGCGTCACGGTGAGTCCGAAGCCGGATTGGTGCGGCTGTCCGGTTTCCCGCCACGTCTCGATGGCCTCTTCGACCTCGTCCCACAGTCTGACTCGACCGTGCTGATGCACCGTCCACCCGCCTCCGGGCTCCGGCCGGGTATCGGCCCGCGAGCCGGTGCCTACATCGATGAGGAACGTGGCGTCTTCGCCCCAAGAAACCTGCGCTTGTGGAACGGCGAGTTGGGCGACCCACAGGGCGGTCCCGCCCTGGAGGATCGAGGGATCGATTCTCGTCTTTCGTGTGTCCCCAATGCCTCTCACCAACGGAGGGCGTGGAGGAGGCAGATGGGAGCGGGCGGTCATGAAGTACAGGTCATCTTCGAGGAAACGACCGCTCGCCGTGCCGTCGCCAGCCACGGTGAGGTGAGCGAACGCGGTCTCGCCCATCCATCCAGACATGGGGGTGGTGATGGTCCCTCCGGCGCGGACCTGTTGCGGCCACGCCGGGGGGATCGTGCGAACGGAGCATGTCGCGATGAGCCGATCGTATTCGGCGTTCTCCGCGTACCCGTAGAGGCCGTCTCCTACCGCCAGCGTGGGGGCGTAGCCCGCCCCGATGATCGCGTCATGGGCGCGAGCGGCAACCACCGGGCCATACTCGATCGAGAAGACAGCGTCGTTTCCGAGCCGCTGACACATCAGCGACGTTGAGTAGCCCGTGCCCGGCGTAGAAGGTGCCGACGCTACCTCAGCCTTGCCGCATCGCCCGACTGGGGATGATCATGCTCAAGCTGTGTTCTGTTGGAGCAGCCGGCGCGACTGACGAAGTGCCGAATGCAGAGCTGGCCAGTAGTGGGCATGAGGGCGACTCCGAGACCGGCCTGGACCAGCCGCTTCTGCGCGGTGAGGCTGTCGATGTGGGTGATCGAGGGGTCCACCAGCCCGCACGCCGGCAGCTGGCGTTCGAGGAGGTGGCCGAAGGAGTCGGGCTGGCCCCGCTCGGGCGGAAAGCCAAGCCACCTCTCGTCCTGGAGCACCCGCAGGTCCGGCAGGCGGCGCGCGGCAGGAGCGCCCTGCCCGGTGAGCAGCACGCGCCGGCCGGTCCGCTCGAACAGCACAGCCCCCAGCGACTGCTCCAGCTCGCGGATCCGGCGGCTGATCGCGGGCTGGGACCGGTTGAGCTTCCTGGATGCCCCCGTGAACGCGCTCGCCGCCTTGATCCAGCCACACGTCGGCGGCGTTCAGCTCGGTGATGGTGGCGACGAGTTCGCTCTGGGCGCTCATCGTCTGACTGCGCTCGTTTCCCCGATTCGGGCCAGCATCGTGCGTCGCCAGGACTCGGTCTGCTGTAGTTCGTTGAACGTGAAGAGGTGGAAGCCCCGCAGGTTGTTGTCCGGCTCGGGGATGCGAGGGGCCAGGCGCTCGAACAACCGGTTGGGGCTGTATCCGCCGGGCAGGAAAAAGCGCCACAGCAGGCTCTTTTGCTTCTTCAGGAAGCGGGCTGACTGGCCGAGACCGAGACCGGCGGAGATGCGTACCAGCTTCTGGCGGTTGACGGCTCCGGGGAGACCGACCCGGATCGGTAACTCGATGCCGCGTGCCTTGAGTTGGCGGGCCCAGGCGGTCGTCGTGTCCGCGTGGAAGCACAGTTGGGTGACGACGTGGGTGGCGTACCTGGCCTTGAGCTCGATGGCGCGGTCGATCAGCTCCTGGCTGATGCCGCCGTGGCCTTCGGGATAGCCGGCGATGCCGATCCGCCGGAAGTGGTGTCCGGTCGCCTCGAGGACCTCCAGGAGCGAGAGGGCATCGGGGAACCTTCCTGCGGGTTCGGCGACGTCGCCGGCGATCACGAAGATACCGTCGACTTCGGCATCCCGTAGTTGAGCGACGATGTCCGTCAGCTGCCGCTCGTCTTTGACCAGACGCGCCGCAAGATGGGGTGACACCGAATACCCGTGACCAGCCAGGCGCTGGGCCAGGTCGAGGGTGGGTGCCAGACCTCTGGCCGCGGTGGTGATGATCGTCAGCGCGATGGTGCGCGGGACGTGGGCGAGAACCGACTCCTCCGCGTTCTTGAACGGCAGGATCTCGTAGCTGATGGTGTTCAACGCTTGGCTGAGCACTTGCCGGCGCGTGGGCGCCGGACCCGGGTGGGCGATCGCTTCGGCCGGACTTTCTGACGGCATCGTGAGTGGGACCTTTCATCCGGGCGAACGGACCGTGCTCGTGTGCCTGCGGTCAGGCGGTCGCGGTGCAGGTACGGTGGGCAGGCCGGGCGGGATGCCGAGCACCGGGCTGCTCAACCGACACTAGGGATCGACGTGGCCCGGGGAACGACGCGGATGACGGCACTGACGATTGCGCCCGGTCCTAGCCGGAGTGCGACAAGTGACGTAGGGCGGGTGCCGCGGACAGCGCAGCCGGAGCCGAGGGATGGTCAGGATTCCTGCGGGTGGGTGGCCAACGGCTCGACCGTCACATCCATCCAGGCGAACTGCGGCAGCGACGCCAGCGCGTCATGCAGGACCGTGGCGTCGGGAGCCTCCCAGAGGCCGACGACCGCGCGCCGGCCGGGCACCCGCCAGAGCCGTTTCAAGAGCCCGTCCTGACGAAGCCGCATCGCCCGCGCCCGCTCGGCATCCCGCAGCTGCTTGCGCTCCGCGTCGCTCATGCTGTCAGGCAGACGGGTCTCGAAGCGGACCAAGAACTCCATCGCAGCCTCTCCATGTGCCTGTCGGCTCGTGGCCAGCTGGTGCCGATGTCGGGTGACCGGTCAGGACATCACGCTGACCGGCCGAACACTCATTGTCCGCCGGTGGACGGCCGGCCGTGATGGGACGTCCGGCCTCGCTGCCGCGTATTTCGCGGAGCCACCGGCTACGTCAAATGTCGTGTTCTGTCCGCCCGTCGCGGCCGAAGTAGTGCCGCCGCACTCGAACAGAGGCATCATAGGGTCACGTGCCGTGCCCCCGCCGCATCCAGCGAGGAGGACGTCAGTAATGGTGGACGATGTCAGGCCCGGGCAAACGGGTCGGGCCCCGCCGACGACCACGCCGCCGGCGGGCCGAGATGCGATCCCCGTTTTCGACGCGAGCACATTGCTGGAGCAGACGCCGGACGGTCTGGCCGTGATCAGCCCGGACGGCCGCTTCGTCCAGGCGAATCCGGCGGCGCTGTCGCTCTGCGGGCTCGATCCGGCCGAGGTCGCCGGTGCCGCGTCCCCGTTTCCGCCGCACCACGCGGGTGCCCTGCACGAGGACACGGAGACCGAAGCGGTCACCGTGTGGGAATCGGCCTCGGGGTCACGCCGGGAATTCGCGTTCCGGATCAGGCAACTGACCGATCGCGGCGAACGCCTCGTTGCCTTCCGGGACGTCACCGAGAGCCGACGGCACCAGCGCCGGCTCGCCGCGATCGCCAGTGCGGCCAGCCGGGTCGCCGCCAAGCGGTCGTTGAGCAGCACCCTGGATGCCCTGGCGAAAGAGGTGCTCGAGGCCGACGCCCTGGCCAGCGTGCAGATCCTGACGGTCAACGCCACCAGCGAACGTTTCCAGGTCATGGGGATGGCCGGATTCGGCCCGGCGGCGAACTTTTTCGACCTCCTGGTGGAGTGCCGCGAAGCCGGCGCCGACCTGCGGATGATCGACGCGTTCACCTCTCGTGAGCCGGTCGTCGTGCCGCACCGGTACGCGACGATCATGTCGGATCCTGCGTGGGAGCCGTTGAGAGAGTACATGCGGTCTCCGGAATGGGACTGGTTCGCGAGTGTGCCGCTGATGGTGCGCGGAGCGCCCGTCGGCATCCTCAACGCCTTCTTCGCGCCCGGCCAGGAGATCGGCGGGACCGCCCTGGACTTCCTGCTGGCCATGGCCGAACAGGCGGCGCAGGCCGTGGACTACGCCGCCCTGCTGGAGCGCGAGCGGGAGGTCGCACGACGGGAGGAGCGGCAGCGCCTGGCGCGGGACCTGCACGATTCCGTGGTCCAGCAGGTCTTTTCGATGGGCATGCAGGTGGAGTCCCTCGGCATGTTGTCCGGGCGGGACACCGTCGTCGACTCGGCGTACGTGATGCGGGTGGCCGGGGAGCTCGGACACATCTCCAAGGCGGTCCTGAGCGATCTCAGGGCCATGGTGACCGACCTGCACCCCACCGCCCTCGCCGACCAGGGGTTGTCCGCGGCACTGGCCGCCCTCGCCGAGTCGACCATGGGCCGCACGGGCCTCGACGTGCGGATCTCGATCGCCGATCCGCACCACGAGCTCGACGACCTGGAGGCGGAGCTCCGGGAGGACGCCTACCGCGTGATCGCGGAAGCGTTGCACAACAGCGTCAAGCATTCGCACGGCTCTCTCGTCACGATCACCCTCGGGCTGACCGTACGTGGCACGCAACGATGGCTGACGGGCGAGATCGCCGACAACGGACGCGGCCTGCCGGCGCAGAATCCGGACCTGCCCGGAGAGGAGGGCGGCTTCGGCATGACGGCGATGACGGAACGTGTCAGCCGATGGGCGGGCCATCTCACCGCCCGCTCCAGCCCCGGCGACGGGACCGTCGTGCGCTTCGTGCTTCCGCTGCCGGCCTCGCTGCCGACGGGACTCCATCGGGAATCGACCGCGAGCGAACTGCTCTCCGAACGCTGAGGACCTCATGACCGTCCAGCCGGATATCAACACCATCGGAGTCCTGGTGGTGGATGACCACGCCGTGGTTCGACGTGGCGTCGTCGCGTACCTCGAGGCGCTGGAGAACGTCGAGGTCGTCGGTGAAGCCGCCAACGGACGCGACGCACTCGACCGCCTGGAGTCGCTCAAGGTCCAGCGCCAGGCACTGCCACGGGTGGCGTTGATGGACCTGATCATGCCGGAGATGGACGGGGTCGAGGCGACGGCCGAGATCGCCAGGCGGTTCCCGACCGTCCGGGTGGTCATCCTGACCAGCTTCGGCGAGGTCGAGCGCATACACGCCGCGCTGGAGAACGGCGCCGCCGGCTACCTGCTCAAGGACGCCGGGCCGTCCGAGGTCGCCGCGGCGATCTACGCGGCGGCCAACGACGACGTCTTCCTGGATGCCGCCGTTGCGCGGCGCCTGGCCCAGAAGATGCGGTCCCCGCACAGCGGCGTCGCTGGTCTGACCAGCCGGGAGCGGGACGTGCTGGTCCTGATCGCCGAGGGCTGCTCCAACCGTGAGATCGCCGCCAAGCTGGTGATCAGCGAACGCACGGCGCGCACGCACGTGAGCAATCTGCTCGGCAAGCTCGGGCTGCGCTCGCGCACTCAAGCGGTCCTCGCCGCCATGCGCGAGGGTCTGGTCGATCCGCCGAGCGCACAAGGCCGGTCGCGGTTTCGCTGACGGTCACGGGCTCCGCCCGCCGACTACGTCACTTGTCCTAGACGCGCTAGGACAGACGACCCTGTAAGAGCCGTCAATTGCGTAATCCGCGGCACGGTATCGGCTGCGTAACATCCAGGCAGGTCGCGATGATCCGCGCGTGCCAACACGTCAACGCTTCGTGAGCAGCCCAGCCAAGGAGAGGCGCGATGACCGGCAAGAGCTTGCAGGACGTTCTCAACGGCGTTCAGACCAACCCGGCGGACTATCTGCGCAATCTCCCCGCTGGGCCGAATGTCTATCCAGGCGTCCCGCCGGAGTACACGAACTGGCGCGACGAGCAGCACGCCTGGCAGCACACGTGCGTGCTGTTCAACCAGTCGTACCACATGGCGGAGTTGCTGGTCGAAGGGGCCGACGCGGTGAAACTGCTGTCCCATCTGGGGGTGAACAGCTTCGCCAGGTTCCCCGTCGACACCGCGAAGCAGTTCGTGCCGTGCACCTATGACGGCTACGTCATCGGCGACGGCATCCTCTTCCACCTGGCCGAGAACACCTTCAACCTGGTCGGGCGCATTCCCGCACTGAACTGGGTGCGTTTCCACGCCGAGACCGGCGGTTACGACGTCGTGACGACACTCGACGAGCGCTCGGCGGCCCGTCCGGATCCGTTCAACCGCACGTCGTACCGCTACCAGATCCAAGGGCCGAACGCGTCTCAGGTGATCGAGAAGGTAACCGGCCGGCCCGCGCCTCAACTGAAGTTCTTCCACATCACGACGATCACCATCGCGGGCCGGACGGTCCGCGCGCTGCGCCACGGCATGGCCGGACAACCGGGATACGAGTTGTTCGGGCCGTGGGCCGAGGGAGAGGAAGTCCATCAGGCGCTGGTCGACGCCGGTGCGGAGTTCGGCATGCGACTGGCCGGCGGGCGGGCCTACTCCACGAACACCTTGGAGTCGGGATGGATCCCCTCGCCCCTCCCGGCGATCTACACCGGCGAGGCGCTCAAGGGCTATCGCCAGTGGCTGACGGCCGACAGTTACGAGGCCAACGCCTCCATCGGCGGCAGCTTCGCATCGGACCGCATCGAGGACTACTACCTGACGCCATGGGATCTCGGTTACGGATCCTTCGTGAGGTTCGACCACGACTTCATCGGCCGCGAAGCACTGGAGGCCATGGCCGACGGCCCGCACCGCAAGAAGGTCACGCTCGCGCTGGACAACGCGGACTTCCTCAAGGCCGTCGGCTCCCAACTCGACCGCGGGCAACCGGCGAAATGGTTTGAACTCCCGTCCGCGGTCTACTCGATGCACCCGTACGACCTGGTCAAGGCGCACGGTGCGCCCGCGGGAATTTCCACGTGGATCGGCTACACCTGGAACGAGCGCAAAATGCTGACCCTGGCGATGCTGGACGCCGAACACGCGCACCCGGGTGCCCAGGTGTCGCTGGTGTGGGGAGAGCCGGACGGCGGCACGGGCAAGCTCACCGTCGAGGACCACGGCCAGTTCGAAATCGCCGCCACGGTGAGCCCGGTTCCCTACGCGGAGGTCGCGCGCAAGGTCTACGCCGACGGCGGCTGGCGGGCGGCCACGACGTGACGTTCCTAGGACCAGGGAGCAACGCATGGACGCGGACAGTATACCCGACACGCCCCTCCTCGACCGCGACCACCGGCTTCGCGGCTACCGGATCAACAAGATGGCCATGGGGCTGGGCGACCCGGCCAATCGGGCGGCATTCAAGGCCGACGAGCGGGCCTACCTGGACCGCTTCGGGCTGAGCGAGGAGGAGAAGAGCGCGGTGCTGAGCCGCGACTGGCGGGAGATGGTGCGCCTCGGCGGCAACCTCTTCTTCATCCTGAAGATCTCCGCGGTCGATCCGGTCCGCATCACCGAGATCGGCGCCCACCAGGCCGGCATGGACCACGAGACGTTCCTGCGGGACCGGCTCGGGAAGAAGGTGTGAGACGTGGCGATCATCGTCGGGGGACTGGGCACCTCGCACGTTCCCTCGATCGGCGCGGCACTCGACAAGGGCCTGCGCGACACGCCCGAATGGAAGCCGTTCTTCGACGGCTATCTACCCGCCCGGGCATGGGTCCGCGAGCAGCGGCCCGACGTCGCGGTCGTGGTCTTCAACGACCACTACAACGCCCTGTTCCTCGATCGCGTGCCCACCTTCGCGGTCGGTTGCGCCGCCGAGTACCGGCCCGTGGACGAGGGCTGGGGGCCGCGCGCCATCCCTCCCTTCGAGGGGGCGAGCCACTTCGCCTGGCACCTGGTCGACACCTTGGTGGAGCACCGGTTCGACCCGGAGATCATCCAGGAGATCAAGGTGGACCACGGCCTGCAGGTGCCCATGGAGCTGTTCTGGGGCAGGCCGTCCGACGCGTGGCCGGTGCGGGTCGTGCCCATCTTCGTCAACGTGCTGCAGTACCCGATCCCGCTGCCCGACCGCCTCTACGAACTCGGCAAGGTGCTCCGCCGGGCGATCGAGAACTACGACAGCGACGAGAAGTTCGTCGTCCTCGGAACCGGCGGCCTGTCCCACCAGCTCCAGGGCGCACGTGCCGGATTCGTGAATCCGACCGCCGACCGGCAGTTCCTCAGGGACATCGCCGAAGATCCCGGCAAACTCGCCGGCTGGAGCCGGGAGCGGTACGTCGAGACCTTCGGCGGTGAAGGGGCGGAGGTCATCATGTGGCTGGTCATGCGCGGCGCGCTCAACCGCGACGTCGTGGTCAGGCACCAGCACTACTTCGTGCCCGCCTCGATGACCGGAGCCGGAATGATCGTCCTCGAGAACGCCTGAAGTCGTCGACCCGTACGGGATGGTCTCCACATGAACACGTTCGTGCTGCTCCACGGCGCGTGGCAGGGCGGCTGGGTGTGGCAGCGGGTGGCCCCGCTGCTGCGCGCGGCGGGCCACGAGGTCCACACCCCGACGCTCACCGGGGTCAGCGACCGCGCCCACCTGCTGAACCCGCAGATCGGGCTCAGCACCCACATCCAGGACGTCGTGGCGCTCGTCGAGGCCCACGACGCCCGGGACGTCGTGCTCGTCGGGCACAGCTACGCCGGGCAGGTCGTCACCGGCGTCGCCGACCGGATCGGGGAACGCCTGGCGAAGCGGATCCACCTCGACGCCTTCGTCGGCGACGACGGGGAGGCCGCGATCGACCTGCTGCCCGCCACCGTCGCCGAGCACTACCGGGAGTCGGTGTCAGGTCCGGGGTTCGGCTGGCTCATCCCGGTACGCTCGCTGAGCGTCCTCGGAGTCACCGAGGACGCCGACCTCGACTGGCTCACCCCACGGCTCACCCCGCACCCGTGGCTCACCTACACCGAGCCGCTGCGGCTGACCGGCAAGGGCGAGCAGGTGCCGGCGGCGTTCATCGAGTGCACCGACTGGATGCGGGTGTTCACCCCGCAGGCCGAGCGCGCGGCCGCCCGCGGCTGGCCGGTACACGAGATCGCCACCGGCCACGAGGCGATGGTCACCGCACCGGACCAACTCGCGGCAGTGCTGCTGCAGGTCGCCGCGGCATGACCGGCGCCCGGCCCCCACCGCCGCGGCGCCGGCGGCGGTCCGAGTAGCGTGGCCGTCCCGTGCGCCTGTGCTGTGCTCGTCAGCGAGAGCCGACGGCCTGGGCGGTGACGACATTGCGCAGGGGTTTGCCCTCAACGAGGGCTTGCAGGTTCTCGGTGATGAGGGCCTCGGCGCCCAGCGGTCGTCCGCCGGCGGCGTGCGGGCTGATGATCACGTCGGGTTCGTCCCACAGGGGCGAGTCGACGGGCAGTGGCTCGGTCTCGAACACGTCGAGCGCGGCGCCGCCGAGCCGCCCGGCCCGGATGGCGGCGAGCAGGGCGTCGGTGTCCACGGTGTTGCCGCGCCCGACGTTGACCAGCCACGCGTGCGAGGGCAGGAGAGCGATCCGGGCGGCGTCCAGGGCGTGGTGCGTGTCGCTTGAGGACGGGAGGATCATGATCAGTACGTCGGTCTCGGGGAGCTCGCGGGGCAACTCGTCCACGGTGATCACCGGGTGGCCAGCACGCTCTCCGGAGGTGCGGGCCACGCCGGTGACCTGCGCGCCGAGCGCCGTCAGGAGTGGTGCGAGGGTGGCGGCGATCGAGCCGAACCCCCAGATCAGCACCCGGGCGCCGCGTAGCGTGCGGAAGCTTCCTGTCGTGGCGATCGGCTGGATGCCGCCGAGCTCGCCGGCCCAGCGGTGGCCGATCGCGGCCCGCGTCAGGCGGTGCAGCCGGCGCGCGGCGGCCAGCACAAGGGCGAGGGTGTGCTCGGCGACGGGACCGTCGTGCAGCGAGCGGCCAGAGGTGATGACGACGTCCGGCGCGAACCCCGCCGCCAGCACCTGGTCGGGTCCGGCGGCCAGGGTCTGCACCCAGCGCAGTGAGTGCAGCCGACGGGCCGCGTCCCGGAGCATGTCGGCTGGATTTCCCCAGGCCACGAGCACCTCGGCGTCCGTCGCGTGGGCTGGGATCGGCTCGCGCGGGTCATAGCGGACAATCGTAAAGTCATCGGGTAGGCACAGGTCCAACGGGATGCTCGTCGGGAGCAGGATCTTCAGGCGCATCGAGTTCCCCGTCAGTGTCCGGCGCTTCTTGGTCCGCTGTACATCGTAGGTGGCGAGCCTGCGGCGTCGTCGAGCTGCGTGGTGTTCACGCCGGGGCGGTCACCACGTGAGTTTCGGTGAACTCCAGAAGCCCTTCCGGTCCCATCTCCCGGCCCACTCCGCTCTGCCGGAAACCGCCGAACGGAGCCCGGTCGTCGCAGGCGGAGGCGTTGGCCTGGTTGATCCATGTCGTCCCGGTACGCAACCGCCCGGCGACGGCGGTGGCGCGGTCGAGATCGGGCGACCAGACCGACGAGCACAGGCCCGACCACTCGGTGTTCAGACGGTCCACGAGGGAGTCCAGGTCGTCGTAGGCCAGGATGGGCAGGGCCGGGCCGAACTGCTCCTCGGTGACCACTCGCAGGTCCCCGGCCGGATCGAGGACCAGCGCGGGGCGCAGGAAATGGCCGCCGGCGGCGACGGCGGCCTGGTCCGCACTGCCGTACTCGCGGACTTCCGCGCCCTTCGCCCGGGCCTGATCGAGCATCTCCTGGATGATGTCGCGCTGCCGTGCGGTGTTCAGGGGACCCATCGT
Source organism: Nonomuraea marmarensis (assembly GCF_043197025.1). Classification (NCBI taxonomy): domain Bacteria; kingdom Bacillati; phylum Actinomycetota; class Actinomycetes; order Streptosporangiales; family Streptosporangiaceae; genus Nonomuraea; species Nonomuraea marmarensis. The sequence continues at coordinate 60,535 of NZ_JBICRM010000036.1, read as the reverse complement.
GGTCCGGGAATCGAGGCCGTTCCCCACTCGCTGGCCGTCCAGTGCGGCGCCCACAGCGTCGACCAGCTCCGAATATCGCGGCCGGGGGACGTAGACCCGTTTGACCGCCATGCACACCTGCCCGGTCGTCATGAAGGCAGCGCCTGCGAGGGCTCCCACCGTGCTCTCGTCCAGCCGGACATCGTCGAGCAGGATCGCCGGGTCGTTTCCGCCGAGTTCGAGGGTGACCCTGGCCAGCGACTGGGACGCCAGCGACATGATGGCCCGCCCGGCGGCGGTGCTGCCGGTGAACACGATGTGTTGCACGCGAGGGTCGGTCAGCAGCGGCTGGACCGCGTCGTTGGCGCCGGTGACGACGTTCAGCACCCCCGGCGGCAGCACCTGTGCCATCACCTGGAGGGTCTGCGTCATCGCGAGTGGCGCGGTGGGCGGCGGCTTCACCACGGCCGTGTTCCCGGCGATGAGCGCGTACGGCAGGCTCGCCCCGAGGATGGCCAGCGGCCAGTTGAACGGCACGATGACGGTGACCACACCCGCGGGAACGCGGTGGATCCGGGTGGCGAAGGGTGGGGCCGGCAGTGTGGTCAGGGTTTCGAAATCCGCGGCCAGCGCGGCGGCGACGCGGGAGCGTCCCTCGAAGACGGCCAGGTCGATCTGCGACTCCTGCAGGGTCTTGCCGTTCTCCCGGGTCAGGATCTCCGCTCTGGCGGCTGCCGAGCCGGCGAGCGGTTCGAAGGCCGCGAGCACGAGTTCGGCTCGCTCGGCCGCGGACCTGGCGGCCCAGTCGGCGAAGGCCCGTTGAGCCGCGGCGACGGCACGTTCACAGTCCTCAGGAGTCGCCGCCGCCGTCCGGCCCACGACGGTGTCCGGACGGCTCGGATCGTGGACCGGAATCGTCTCCGCGGTGGTGACGGTCTCGCCGCTGATGACAAGACCTGTCACCAGGTCGGTGGAGGACATCCCAACGGTCATCGAGATCGCGGCATGGACACTCAGTGTCCAGGTCGCTCCCTCCCTTCACGCTGCGTACGGCGGTGCCGGCGCCATGCCGCACCACCACGAGTACCGGCCGGCCCGAGCCTTCGGCTGGGCGTGTCGCCACGAACGCTATAGCGCCCCGCGGAACGGGTCTTCGCCACAATGACGGCCTGGATCGGCCAATTCGGCAGGGTCGACTACGACAAATGTCTCGCTCAGCCGGTAACCAGCGAAGAAACCGCGACATTTGACGTACGCGCTCGGGGACAACCGTCCGGGGGCGGAACCGCGCGTCGATGACATGTTGGCAAGAGGCCACGTCCCGGCTGTGGACCTTGGAGGGCACTACATGCCGACTGTGCGCGAGACCGCCTACGACCTGCTGCGTATCTGGGGGCTGACGACCGTCTTCGGCAACCCCGGGTCGAATGAGCTGCCCTTTCTGAACGGCTTCCCACCGGACTTCCGCTATGTGCTCGGGCTGCACGAGGGGGCGGTCCTGGCCATGGCCGACGGCTACGCACAGGCCGCCGGTCGCCCGGCGCTGGTGAACCTGCACTCGGCCGCCGGGCTGGGCAACGCGATGGGCAACCTGGCCAACGCCCGCGCCTCCCGGACGCCGCTGGTGGTCACCGCCGGCCAGCAGGCACGGGCCATGATCGGGCTGGGCACGGTGCTCGCCGAGCCGGCCATGACCCGCGTACCCGAGCCGCACGTCAAGTGGGCGTACGAGCCGCCGCGGCCGCAGGACGTGCCGCGCGCCCTGTCGCAGGCGTTCCACCTGGCCACGCTGCCCCCGGCGGGTCCGGTGTTCGTATCCCTGCCTCTTGACGACTGGGCGCAGGAGGTGGACCCCGACGAGGTGGCCCGCCTGGCCGCGCGGCGCGTCGGCGCCGCCGGCGCGGCGACCCCGGAGGTCGTGGCGGAGCTGGCCGGCCGCCTGCGGCGGGCGCAGGCGCCGGTGCTGGTGGTGGGCCAGGAGGCGGACGAGGAACACGCCTTCGACCTGGTGGTCGCGCTGGCCGAGCGGCTGCGGGCGCCGGTGTGGACCGCGCCCACCCCGCCGCGCTGCCCGTTCCCCACCCGTCACCCGTTGTGGCGGGGCGTGCTGCCGCCGAGCATCGCCGGCGTCGCCGAGCGCCTGATCGGCCACGACCTGGTGCTCGTGCTGGGCGCACCTGTCTTCCGCTATCACGCCTACCGGCCCGGTCCGTGGCTTCCTGCGGGTACCGACATGATCGCGGTGGGCTGCGACCCGGAGGCGGCGGCCAGGAGTGCGTTCGGGGACGCGCTCGTCGCCGACGTCGGGGTGGTGGCCGGCCAGTTGCTCGACGCGTTCCCCGATCCGTGCGCGCGGCAGGCGCCCGCGCCCGTGCGGCGGCCCGACCTGCCGCTGGAGGAGGCGGCGCCCTTCACCGCCGGGGCGGTGTTCGCCCTGATGGCACGGTCCCTGCCCGGCGACGTCCGCCTGGTCAACGAGTCGACCTCGAACACCTCCCAGTTCTGGGAGCACCTCGACCTCGGCCGCCCGCGCAGCCTCTTCTTCCCGGCCGCGGGCGGGCTCGGCTTCGGGCTGCCCGCGGCGGCCGGGGTGGCGCTGGCCGACCCCGGCCGGCCCGTGGTGGCCGTGCTCGGCGACGGCGCGGCCCAGTACGGCGTCGCCGGGCTGTGGACCGCGGCCCAGGAGCACCTGCCCATCACCTTCGTCGTGTTGCGCAACGGCACCTATGGCGCGTTGCGCGGCTTCGGTGTGGCCGGCGCCCCCGGCGTCGACCTGCCCGGCCTGGACATCGTACGGATCGCCGAGGGCTACGGCATGCCCGCGCGACGCGTGTCCGACGGGAAGGAACTGGCCGCCGAGCTGGCCGATGTGACGCGGGACCGCGGGCCGCGGCTGCTGGAGGTGCCGATCACGGCCGAGACCCGCCCGCTGGGGTGACACCTCCCGCGAAATACGACAGATGACGTAGACGGGCCCGCCACAGCAGACCATGACGGGCGGTCGCAGCCGGTCTACATTATGTGCAGCTGTGAGACTTCCGTAACACAGAGAGGTTTTCAGGGACACCCCCGCCCTCGGCCTGTCTTAGGAGCATCACTGTGGCTGCAACCCCCGCCACCAGGCAACCTTCGAAGAAGGGCATCTTCGCGGCCAGCTTCGTCGGTACGTCGATCGAATGGTACGACTACTACATCTTCGGCACCGCCGCGGCGCTGGCGTTCGGCAGTCTGTTCTTCCCGAAGTCCTCCAGCACGGCCGGCACCCTCGCGGCCTTCGCCACCTTCGCGGTCGGATTCGTCGCCCGGCCGGTCGGCGCCGCGATCATCGGTCACTTCGGTGATCGGATCGGCCGCAAGTCGATGCTGATCCTCACCCTGGTGCTGACCGGCGGGGCGACCTTCCTGATCGGCGTGCTGCCCACCTACGCCGCCATCGGCATCGGTGCGCCGCTGCTGCTGGTCGTCCTGCGGATCGTGCAGGGCTTCGGCGTGGGCGGCGAGTGGGGCGGCGCCATCCTGATCGCGACCGAACACGCCTCGCCGCGCCGCCGCGCCGTCTACGGCAGCTTCGCCCAGTTCGGCGTGCCGATGGGCGTGCTCACCTCGAACCTGGCGTTCCTGGCCGTCTCCGGCCTGTCCGACGACGCCTTCCTGTCGTACGGCTGGCGTATCCCCTTCCTGCTCAGCCTGCTGCTGGTGATCCTCGGCATCGTGGTCCGCAGCCGGCTGCAGGACGCGCCCGAGTTCGAGCGGGTCAAGCAGCAGAACGCCGTCAGCAAGGTGCCCTTCGCCGAGCTGGCCCGGCGGCAGCCGCGCAACCTGACGCTGGCCAGCCTCGCCTCCATCGCGCCGCCCGCGGTCGGCTACACCGTGATCGTCTACATGCTCACGTACGGCACAACCGTGGTGGGCTTCGAGCGCAGCACGTTGCTCACGCTGATCCTGCTGTCCACCGTGGCGTGGATCGGCACGATCATCGCGTCGGCGGCCCTGTCCGACCGGTTCGGCTCCAAGCGGCTGTACATCCTGGGCGCGCTGACCGCCGTGCTCTGGCCGCTGCCGATGTTCGGCCTGGTCAACACGGGCAACGCGGGGCTGGCGCTGCTGGCGTTCATCGTGGCCGCGGTCGTGCAGGGCATCATGGCCGGCGCCCAGGGCGGGCTGTTCACCGAGATCTTCGACGTGCGCTACCGATACAGCGGGATCTCCATCGCCTACCAGCTCGGCGGCATGATCGGCGGCGCGCTCACGCCCATCGTGGCGACCACGCTGTTCGAGGCGTACCGGTCCTCGACCGCGATCGCCGTCTATGTGGCCGCGTTGTCGCTGGTCAGCCTGGTGTCCGTGCTCGGTGTCCGGAAGATCGCCATGCCGGAGGCGGAGCCCGCAGAGCCCGCCGGGACGTCAACGTCTTCCAGCTAGCGAAGCTGCCGCCCCGCATCACCGCGTTCTCCGGGGGAACGCGGTGCGGTTAGTACGCGTAGTGCACGACTGTCCCTGACCCCGTTCACGTGGTGTGGGATCTGCGAGCGCTTGCCGCCGTCGGCCTGGTCACTGATGAGCGGGTGGCGCAGGCTGGGGTGGACCCAGCTCGACCGGCTGCCTTGTGCGTTCGCGCCGCCACAGGCCATGTCGAGGGACTCCCGCACGAGCGTGGTGTGGTTGGTCAGCGAGACGGTGCAGCCGACGATTGCCCGAGAGTAGACGTCGACGAAGCCGACGTAGACGTAGCCCATTCGGCAGAGATCCGGGCCCGCGCGTCGGCGCGTACCTCGGCGGCGAACCCGCTGCCGCTTGGGCTGCCGGAGCTGAGGCTGTAGATCGGCGTCAGCGGTCGGCGGCCGTGGCGAGGTCGTCGGGGGCGCCGGGGCGCAGGCGTCCGAGCACCGTGCCGAGGGCCGCGCCGCCGACCGCACCCACAGTCCAGAAGACGATCATGACGAGGAGGAACTCCGGACGCAGTACGTCGAGGACTGCCGACTGCCACGTCGGCGGCACGGCGTCACCGGTGCTCAGGTAACCGGCCTGCTGGTGCGCCCAGACCACGGCCTCGGGAATGCCGACGGCGAGCACCGCCACCAGAGCAGCGAGCCCGGCCAGGGCTCCGACGCGCAGCCCTGAGCCGAAGGATCGGTCGCGCCAGGCCGTGGCGAGCGCGACGGCGAGCAGCAGAACGCTCGGGATGGCCATCCAGAAGCCAAGTATGCCGCCCTGGTCGTGCGCCAGTGACCAGCGTGAGGCGGCGAACGAGCCACCCGCCACGACAACGGCCACCCCGGCGGCCCACACCCACGCGCCGTGCGGCGGCCCCGACCGCAGCGCGGCCCACGCCCCGCCGAGGGCGAACCTGCGGCGCTCGGCCGGCGGGTCGATCGCCGCGAGCTCAGCCCGCAGCGCGGCACCCCACGCGGACCGATTCTTGGGCAGGTCGGTGGTGGCCAGGTCGATCAGGAGCTGCCAGACGTCGCGTACCGCGTGCTGACGACCTGCGCTCTGGGCGCGGGCGCCGAGTGCGGCTCCGAGGACGGGCCACGGCAGGGCCCAGATCAGCGCGGCGAGGAAGACCTCGAACGGTCCCAGCAGGTCGCCGCGAGCGAGAATCACGACGGCGGGGAGCCTGTCGGGCTCCGCCAGGTAGGTGGCGCGCAGCGGCAGGTGCGCGGACGCGGTGCCGACGGCGATGGCGACGAGGGCGAGCAGCCCGGCGACGGTTCCGGCCCCGAATCCGCGCACCCGGGTCATGGCGGCCGCGGCCAGCCCGGCGAGCGCGGCACACCCGGCCGCCGCGAGCAGTGCGAGCACCATGGTCAGCAACGCCACCTCGGAGCCCTCGCGCGGGCCGTTCGTGACCGTGGCGAGGTACGAGCGCTCCAGGCCGACGGTGAGCACCGCGGCGCCGACGGCGACAGCGATCAGTCCCGGCCACACGGGGCGTCCGGTGCCGTCCCGCCACGCGGCGCGGGTGCAGGCGGCGAGCGCGCCCGCACCGCCGCGGCGCATGGTGTCACGCAGTCGGACCGTGAGCACCACGATCGCGAGCAGGGGCGCCGGTGCGAGTACTACCAGGAGGAGGAAGTCGGGCATCGAGGGCCTCCGAACAGGCAGGGGCGGGCCGGGGTCGAGCGGTCGCGGTCAGGTGGGTCTGTGCGCGAGCCGGGCCGCGCCTGAGGCCGGTGCGCCTTCGCCGGCACGCGCCGACGCGGCAACGGTGCGCGCGAGCTCGGCGCCCGCGGTGGTGAGCCGGTACAGGTGCCGGGCCGGCCGCCCACGCGGCGGGTCGGCCTCCCAGGAGGTCTCCACCTGCCCGCGCTCGGTGAGGCGGATGAGGATCGGGTATACCGTGCCTGCCTTCAGGCCGAGGGTGCGGCACAGGTCGTAGCCGTGGCTCCAGCCCGCGCCTGTCTCGGCGAGGGCGGTGAGCACAGCCGCGGTCTGCGGGGAGGGACGTCGTGCGCGTGCCATGACTCCAATATCTACCTAGATAGAGTTAGTGCGCAAGTCACTCCCGTGCGGGGGTGGCCGAGGCCGCAACACCAGCCGCACCTGTCGCCGGGCACGAACCAGGCCAACCCCAAGACCAGCGCTGAAGATCATGGACATCGTCCATGTCGCCAACCAGGCCCAACGCGCTCAGAAAGAACGCCTGATTGATCCGGCGACGGACCGCGACGCGTCCTGTCCGAGGCGCTCACGGCCGGGAAACGCCGCGGTAGTGCGGCAGGTCGAGCGGTGGCACAGGGAAGCCGCCGGCCGCCGGCTCGTTGGACAGTTCCTCGAACTCGGCCTCCACCTGTGCCTTCTTGGCCTCCTTGCGCCGCTGGTTGACGGTGGCGAACCGCATCCAGATGGCCAGCGCCCCGATCACGATCACCGCGCCGAGCCCGATGCCGAGGGTCTTGTCGCCGTCGTTGACCATCACGTTGCGCACGGCGGCGACGAGCAGGATCCAGGCCAGGTTGACCGGGATCAGCACCTTCCAGCCCAGCGACATGAGCTGGTCGTAGCGCACCCGCGGTAGCGAGGCCCGCACCCACACGACGAAGCTGAAGGTCAGCACGAACTTGATGAAGAACCACAACACCGGCCACCAGCCCTGGTTGGCGCCCTCCCACAACGAGATCGGGAACGGCGCCCGCCAGCCACCCAGGAACAGCGTCACGGCGATGCCGGAAGCGGTGAAGGTGTGCAGGTACTCGCCCATCATGATCAGGGCGAACTTCAGCGACGAGGAGTACTCGGTCTGGAAGCCGCCGACCAGCTCGCCCTCGCCCTCGGGCAGGTCGAACGGGATGCGCGCGGCCTCGCCGAACATGCAGATCACGTAGATCAAAAACGACGGGATCAGCAGCACCACGTACCAGGTCTGCGCCTGCGCCGCGACGATCTCCGAGGTGGACAACGTCCCCGCGAACAGGAAGACGGCCACGAACGACAGGCCCATCGCGATCTCGTACGAGACCACCTGGGCCGCCGACCGCAGACCGCCGAGCAGCGCGTACGGCGAGCGCGACGACCACCCGGCCAGCACCACGCCGTAGACCGACACCGCGCCCATGGCCAGCATGAACAACACCGCCACCGGCAGGTCCACCAGCTGCAGCGGCGTCCGCACGCCGAACAGGTTCACGATCGGCGCGAACGGCACGATCGAGAAGGCCAGGAACGCCGGCACCACCATGATGACCGGCGCCAGCAGGTAGAGCACCCGGTCCACCGTGCGCGGGAAGATGTCCTCCTTCAAGCCCATCTTGATCGCGTCGGCGGCCGACTGCAGGATGCCGAACGTGCCGGCCCGGTTGGGCCCGTAGCGGTGCTGCATCCGCGAGATCAGCTTGCGCTCGTACCAGACGCCGAACATGACGCCGAGCGCCAGGAAGAGGAACAGCATCACGGCCTTGACGATGGTGATCCACAGCGGGTCCTTGCCGAAGTCGGCGAGGGTGGGATCGGCCGCGAGAACGCCTGCCATGACGTGTTGCCCCTTCCTCTCCCCCGGCACTCGTTCGGTCCGGAGCGGAAGGTCACGCTAGCCGGTGAGCCGATCGGTGTATTGAACGAATGCGAACAGCTGCTTCGGTGTCATCTGCGCCATCGCCCGGATCTCGCGGGTGAGGTGAGGCTGGTCGGCGTAACCGCAGGCGACAGCCTCGTCCAGCGTGGCCGAGGGCCGTCTCCACGTGTCCACGGTCCGCTGGAATCGGGCGATCCGGGCTACCGTCTTGGGCGACAAGCCCACCACTCGGCGGAATCCGAGCTCGACATAACGACGGCTGACGCCCAGCTCACCGGCGAGGGACCCGATGGTGGGCGGGCCGGCCGGCTCCTGCAGCCGCCGCCAGGCGTGCATGATCAGGTCGTTGGGGCCGGCGTCGGGGCGCAGCCACGCCGTCAGCCGCTCCTCCAGCAGGCTGAAGCGGTCCGCCCAGCTCACCGACGAGATCAGCCGGCCGGTCAGTTCCGCGGCACGGGTGCCGAGGAGGTCTTCCAGATGCGCGGTCGTGCCGGCCACCTCGCGTATGGGCGTCCCCGTCAGCGCCGACATCCCGGCGGGGGTGAGCCCGACCGCCACCCCGTGACGCCACGGCGTGTGGGCCGAGAACGTCGCGGTGGCGCGGGGACCGGTGACGATCGGGCCCATGCCGGTGAAGTCGATGATCAGGGTGGCCGCGTTGAGCGGCAGCATCCTGCTGGGGTGGCCGGGCTCTCCCGCCCGGGTGCGAAAGCCGGCCCACCCCAGCACGTACGGACGCAGGTGCGGCGGTGACAGGCGGGTGATCATCTGGTACGGCTCCGCCTGTGGCTGCGTGGGCAGCGAATGAATCGCCATCACCCAGCAAGCCTGCCCTAGTCTCACCGGTCCCGTGGCCCTGGAGAGAAACTTCACCGGAGTGTCCGGCTCGACCACCCCGCCCTCGCGGTCTGGGCAAGCCAGGACCGCGTGATGCCGCCCGAACACGGCCGGCGCCTCGCCGAACTCCTCCGGCAAGCACGGCTGGTCGAGGTGGAAGACAGCTACACACTCATCCCCCTGGACCAGCCGGCGAGACTCTCGCGGATCATCCGTAAGTTCACCCATGCAAGCCGAAGTGGGCGCACGCCAGGAGGGGCCGGGCACGCCGCATGACCTGCACGGATGACATTATCGGCAGGCGCACAGTGCCTTGCGCCGGGGACCAGACGAGGGTCGCCGAAGACGGGGCCCTCGCGCCGCCATGGGCGCCTCGTCAATACGTGGATCGGGTCCAGCCATCGGCGACGAACAGGGCGGCGTCGCGCGGGTTCTGGTCCTCGAAGTGAAGTCCCGGCCCGCTGATCCGCACCTTGTCCACGTACACGCCGCGGCCCTGGTAGAGCGGGTCGCTCACGTAGCGCCACCGCAGTCCCGTGGTCGCGGCGGGAAGGTATGCCTCCGCACGCAGCCACTGGCGGCCCTGGAAACCCGAGAACGTGCCGTCCGACGACCAGCGGTGCGGACCGGCGCTCAGCTCCATCGGCACCGGGTTCCAGGTGGCGCCGCTGTCGGTGCTGGCCTCAAGGGACCCGATGTCGGAGTCCACCTCCGTGTCGTACCACAGTGCGAAGGAGAGCCGCCCGCCCCGCGGCGCACCGACCGGCAGCGTGAGCGTCGCCGTCCGGGCGTCCCCGACTCCGGAGAACCACGCGTCCTGCCCCTGGGCCGGCCGTACCGGAAGGGCGAGCGCCAGGTCGCGGGCGACCGCCCGGCGGGCCGGGTTGTTGGAGCCCCAGTCCCGGCTGGGGTGCACCCGATTGGTCAGCAGGATCATGAATGAGCCGGACAGCGGGTCGATGACGAACGACGTCCCGGTGTAACCGGTGTGACCGCCGGTCACCGGTGAGGCGAGCCCGTCCATGTACCACATCTGGTCGAGTTCGAAGCCGAGGCCGTGCGAGTTGCCGGGGAAGGCGGTGTTGAGGTTCGTCAGCAGCAGCCGCACCGATTCCTCCGACAGGATGCGCGCCCGGCCGTAGTGACCGCCGTTGAGCAGCGTCTGGGCCAGGACAGCCATGTCGTACGCCGTGGAGAAGACCCCGGCGTGGCCCGCGACACCGCCGAGCGACCAGGCGTTCTCATCGTGCACCTGGCCCCAGACCATGCCGCGGTCGGGCTCCGTCGTGGTTTGGTACTCGGTGGCGGCGATCCGCGGTTTGAGCGCCGGGTCGGGGTTGTATCCGGTGTCGCGCATCCCGAGCGGCCCGGTCAGGCGCTCCGCGACGACCGTGTCGAGCCGCTCGCCGGTCACCCGCTCCACGATCACCCCGAGCGTGATCAGGTTGAGGTCGGAGTAGCGGTAGACCGTGTCAGGCGGGTTCGTCGGCGCGACGTTCCAGACGGCGGCGTACCGTTCCTCAATGGTCGGGGAGTTGTACAGCGGTATCCACGCCGGCAGCCCCGACGTGTGGGTGAGCAGGTTCCGGACCGTGATTCCACCTTTGCCGTTCGCCGCGAACTCCGGGATGTACGCGGTCACCGGGGTGTCGAGTCCGATCCGGCCTTGCTCGATCTGCTGCACGGCCACGATCGAAGTGAACAGCTTGGACACCGACGCCATGTCGAAGATCGTGTCCTTTCGCATCGGGATCTGCTGGTCCGGTGGCAGCTCGGTGGGCTTGGAGTCGACGTAGCGCACCGCCTTCCCCATCGCCTCGTGGGTCGCGATCACGCCGTCCCGCCCCGCGATCACGACCGCGCCCGCGTAGAGCGGCCGGATCGGCGACGGCTGCATGAAGCTGGCGGCGTCGGGCGCGATCCGGTCCACGTACTCGGAGACCAGACCCGCCATGCGGGCGTGGCCGTACCGCAGCTGCTTGTTGGCGAAGCGCACGTCGCCGATGGTGACGGTCGGCGGGCCCTCGACGGCCGCCGTCGCGGGCAGGGGGGTCGCCACGGTGAGCGCAGCTGCGAGGAGGAGGACGGGCAAAGGCCGCGCCACTAGTTTCCTCCGCGGTAGATCAGGTATTTCTGGCGCGTCGTGGCGAACTCCTTGAGCGCGTCGGCCCAGCCGGACTCGACCTCGTCCGGGCCCTTTCCGCCGTCGATGTCGGTCCGGACCTGGGTCGAGCCGGTCATCTTGTCGATCCAGTACGGCCGGGCCGGGTCGGAGGTGTCGTATCGCCAGGCGAAGTCGTCCGGGTAGAGCCGCTTCGCCGTGACGATCATCGCGATGCCCGTCTTGACCGGGTCGAATGCCTTCTGGTCTGTGACGTACAGCTGCACCCCGCCGCACAGCTTGTTCACGTGCTTGGAGAACGTGGGCGTGAAGTAGGCCAGCCGGAACCCGGCGCCGGGCAGGCCCAGCTCGTTGAGCGCGTTCGCCCACCGGTGGTCGACGTACGGGGCACCGATGAGTTCGAACGGCCGGGTCGTGCCGCGTCCCTCTGACAGGTTGGTGCCCTCGAACATACCGGTGCCCGAATAGACAAGCGCGGTGTCCACGGTCGGCATGTTCGGCGACGGCAGGACCCAGGGCAGGCCGGTGTCCTCGTACGCCTGGTCCCGCTTCCAGCCGCGCATCTCCACGACCGTGAGATCGACCCGCCCGCCCAGGAACTCGGCGTTGAACAGCCTCGCCAGCTCGCCGACGGTCAAGCCGTGCGCCTGGGAGATCGCCTCCCGGCCGATGAACGTGGAAAACTGCGGCGTCATGACGGGTCCGTAGGCCCGGCGGCCGGTGATCGGGTTGGGCCGGTCAAGGACCACGAACCGCTTGCCGGCCAGCGCCGCGGCCTGCATGGAGTCGAACATCGTCCAGATGTAGGTGTAGAAGCGGGCGCCCGCGTCCTGGATGTCGAACATGATCGAGTCCACGCCCGACCTGGTGAAGATGTCGGCCAGCGCCTGGCCGCTCGTCAGGTACGTGTCGTAGACCGGCAGCCCGGTCTGCTCGTCCAGGTAGAAACCTTCGGAGCCGCCTGCCTGAGCCGTGCCGCGGAACCCGTGCTCGGGGCCGAACACCGCGACGAGATCGATCTTGTCGGTGGCGGCCATCACGTCGACCTCATGGCGGCGGTCCGGCAGGATGCCGGTGGGGTTGGTCACGATGCCGACCTTCTGGCCCTGCACGAGCTCGTAGTCGTCGGCCATCAGGACCTGGACGCCGGTCTCCAGGTTCCGATGCCGTGGACGGTCCTCGAGCGGGGGGATGCCCATGCCTGTCCCGGCCATGGCGACGGCCGCGCTGGACAGCAGGACCCGCCGGGAGAAGAAGTGGCCCATCAGGTGTTGCTCCGTCCTGGGGGAGGGTCAGTATCTCAGGCCGTGTCCGTAGGGGTAGAGGACCGAGCCGTCGGCGGCCGGAATCGTCACCGGCAGCTTGCCCTTGGGGTCGGTCCGGCCGAACAGCACCCGTGCGGTGGCCTCCATCGCCGGCTTCTCCCACGAGTACGTCGCGAGGTACGTCGGAGCGTTGGGGAAGCCCGCGATATCGTACGGGTTCCGGGTGGCCACGATGATGACGGGCTTGCCGGTGGCGAGCAGCGCGTTGACGAGGTTGCGCTGGGAGGCCGAGCTCGTGGAGTTCACCGTGGTGACCACGACCAGGTCGCTGGCGTTGGCCTTGGCCGCCGCGGCGTTGACGGTAGCCCCGTTGGGGGCCGTCCCCGTCTCGAACAACTCGGTGGTGACGCCGAGATCGCCGATCGCCTTGGCCAGCCGGTCGGTCGGCGGGATCTTGACGGACGGCGGTGTGACGTTGCGGTAGCCGGTCACCAGCACCCGCTGCCCGGTGTTCGTCAGCGGCAGTACGCCGGCGTTGTTCCGCACGAGTGTCACGCTGTGGTCGGCGACCACGCGAGCGAGCGCCTTGTGCGCGGGAGAGCCGAGGCGGTCGAGCACCTTGCCTTCGTCGACCTGCTGGTCACCGTCGAAGAAGCCGCGCTGCTTCTTGAGGCGCAGGATCCGGTGGACGGACTCGTCGATGCGCTCCTCGGTCAGCTCACCCGAGCGGACGGCGTTCAGCACGGCGTTGTAGGCGACGTCGAGGGAGATCGTGCTCGCCGTGTCATCGACCATCATGAGCATGTCGACGCCGGCCTTGAGCGCGAGCACCGGGATGCGGTCGTCGCCGTACTTGTCGCGCACGCCCTGCATGGACAGCGAGTCGGTGACCACGACGCCGTCGTAGCCGAGTTCGTCGCGGAGCAGCCCGGTCATGATCTCCGGGTCGAGCGTCGCGGGGTCGCAGCCCTGCTGGGTGACCACGTCGCAGTCGCTCTGCAGGTACGGCATGACGACGTGCGCCGTCATGATCATGTCGGCGCCCGCGGCGATGCCGGCCCGGAACGGCGGTGCGTCGACCTGCTCCCACTGCTCCTTCGTGTGGAAGATCCACGGCACGCTGTTGTGGCTGTCGTTGATCGTGTCGCCGTGGCCAGGGAAGTGCTTGACGGCCGCCGAGACGCCGCCCTGCTGCAGGCCGCGGACGGAGGCTCGGGTCAGGTCCGACACGAGCTCGGTGTTCTCCCCGAACGAGCGGACGCCGATCACCGGGTTGCCCGGGTTGATGTTGACATCGGCGACCGGGGCGTAGTCCTGGTTGATGCCGAGCGCGGCCAGCTCCCGGCCGGTGACCTTCCCCGCGGCGAGCGCGTGGCCCGCGCTGCGGGTTGCCCCGAGCGCCATCTGCCCGGGGAACGCGGTGAACGGCTCGTCCAGCCGATAGACGGCGCCGTGCTCCTGGTCGGTGGCGATCAGCAGCGGGATCTTCGCCGGCTGCGCCAGCGCCGCCCGCTGCAGGTCGTTGGACAGCCCCGCCGTCTTGACGGGATCGTTCAGGTTGTTCGACCAGCGGAAGTAGAGGATCGCGCCGAGCTTGTACTTGGCGATGAGGTCGTCGCCGTTCTTGACGTCCGGCCCGTACATCGCCTGGTTCGCCGCCACGTCCGCCGGGTTGGTCGTGTCCCCGCTCTCCCCGTAGACGTCCGCCGCGAACAGCTGTCCGACCTTCTCCTCGAGACTCATGTTCGCGATCTTGTTGAGGATCCAGCGATCATTCCCGTCGTCAGCGTGCACGGCCGGCGCCGCCCCGAGAACCATCGCCGCCGCCAGAGCAAATAAGCGCGGATAACGCATCTGTCCTCCAACCCCCTCGCATTTAGGTAAAATTTCATGCAAGGTGACCGCCGCCCTGAAAGTAACTTTCATCCACATGATGGTCAACGTTTTCCTCACGGGAACTTCGCGCGCACCAATCTCGGGAGTTGGTGTGACGGTGGAGGATGCGGGCGGCGATCGGCGTCATCCGTCCTGGAGATCGCCAGGACCACGCCGCGCCCCTGTTCCCAAGGCCGTGGCCTGCGTGAATGAGTCGGGCTCGTCAGAGCCTGACCACAGACTCCCGGCTGTCCCCGCATGGTGCCCTCCGCCCCCAAGCGCGTGCGGCCGGTCGAGACGAAGACGGAGGCCGAGGGCCACCTGCCGCCGCCCTCGGCCCCGCTTTCCCCCTGCCCCGTCTCTGGGCCGCGCCGTCCCGGATCCGATCACCGATCCGGCCAGAATCGTCGATCTCAACGTACGCCGACGAGACCGGCTCGGCGGACGTCGGCGTCGGCCCAGAACCGATCCATTTCCTCGCAGATGAAGTCGGTTCGCTCCTGGAACACCCAGTGACCGCACTCCTCGATGACGCCGCCGTGTGCGTTCGCCGCGATGGCCTTCGCGCTGTCGATGCAGTGAGATCCGAAGGACGATCGGCCGCCCCACGCCATCATCGGCACGGTCAGCTTCTCCGCGGTCAGCTCCCTCATCTGCTCGGCCGTCTGCGGTATGTAGCCGTAGAGGTTGAGACTCGCGCGCAGATTGCCGGGCTGACGCATCTGCAGCACGTATGCCTGGATCTCCGATTCCGGCATCGCGGTCGGATCGTAGGCGAAATCCCGGAAGAAGTGCCTCAGGTATTGATCTTCGCGTCCCTCGACGAGGAAACGGGTGATGTCCATGTTCATGTGCATCCCGAGGTGCCAGTACGCCACGCGGGGATCCACGTAGCCCGGGTAGTCGAGGCCGAAGAACGGCGTTTCGATCGTCGAGAGCGACAAGGCACGATCCGCTGCCAGGTAGGCGAGGGCGACGGAGGGCGGTCCGCCGAGATCGTGGCTCAGAATGTGAAAACGCTCCGCCTTCTCGGCATCGAGCAGGCCCAGCATGTCGGCCGCGATCGTCTTGGGCTCGTAGCCGCTGAACGGCTTGTCGCTGTCGGCGAACCCCCTCAGGTCAGGGGCGATGAAACGGTATTTGTGGCCCAGCCGCTCGATGACGATCAGGTACTCACGGTGCGTTTCCGGCCAGCCGTGCAGGCACAGGACGATCGGCCCCGATCCGGCGGTGACGTAATGGAGCCGGACCCCGTTGGTCTCGGCCCGCTTGTGTTTCAGGTCCATCAGATCCCCCTGCGCTGACACCTTCCCCGCCCCGCCCATGCACGGGCAACGATCCCGCAATCGCTGCGCATACAGGTCTTCCGTGCGATCTGAAGCGCCGGACAGCAGCCGGCCGATGCGCATGCGGGTCAGAATGCGCCCTGTCATGGCGCTCGCCAGCACCGAGGTACCGTCATGTCCGCAGTGGCCCTGGTCGGCTACAGCCTGGTCCCGTCGCTACCGGCGGTGGTGGCAGCGACCGTTCTCCTCGGTCTCGCCTCGGGCGTGGTCGACAGGGAAGCGCTCACTGCGTGTTTCCAGCATGTTTCATTATACTGAAAATCTTCATCATCGTATTGACGCTGAAGGCAGCAACAATAAGATGAAGCCGTGATGAACGACGGTGCTCCTGAGTCTGTGGCCGCGATGCTCGGCGCCGTCGGAACCCGTGTCCGCTCCCTGCGCAAGGAGCGGGGTTTCACCCTCGACCAGCTGTCCGAGCTGTCAGGGTTGAGCACAGGGATCATCAGCCAGGTGGAGCGAGGGCTGGCCAATCCCTCGTTCTCCACGTTGGTCCAGTTGGCGCACGGGCTTGGCATCCCGGTCGGGATGTTGTTCCAGGTTCAGAAGGAGCATCGCTCGCCGCTCGTCCGCAAGTCCGAACGGCGGCGTCTCGGTGGTCACGGTGTCGACGATGACGCCGTCTACGAGCTGCTCGTCCCCGACCTCAACGGCGCCCTGGAGGTGACTTGGGTCGAGACCCGTCCCGGTCATGACACCAGCGCCACACCGTTCCGGCACGACGGGGAAGAGGCAGGGATTGTCCTGTCCGGGCACAAGGATGTGTACCTGGACGGGGTTAAGTACGAGCTCGGGCCCGGCGACGCCATTCGATACCCGTCCACCATCCCGCACTGGTACGCCAATTCCAGCGACGAGGTCTGCACAGCGATCTGGGTGATCACTCCACCAACCTGGTGACCTCGGTCGGATTCCCCCACGAAAGGCGGATCGCCATGTCCGCGACCATCACCTCGACCTCCCCTGTAAACGATCCGGCCACCACCCGCAAGGCGATGCTCGGCCTCGGCCTCGGCAACACCCTCGAGTGGTACGACTGGATGCTCTTCGGACTGGTTTCGGCCTACATCGGTCCGCACTTCTTTCCCTCTCACGACCCCGTCGCCGCGACGCTGAGCGCGCTGGCGGTTTTCGCGGTCGGCTTCGCCGTACGGCCGCTGGGCGGGGTGCTGCTCGGCACCGTCGCCGACCGCATCGGCCGGCGCACGGTCATGCTGCTGTCGGTCACGCTGATGGCAGTTACCACGCTGGTGATCGCAGTCACGCCGACCTACGACTCGATAGGCGTGTGGTCCGGCGTGATCCTGCTGGTCTGCCGCCTGGTCCAGGGCATCTCCACCGGCATCGAGGCGCCGCTGTCCACGGCGTACGCCGTGGAGGTCACCCCGAAGGGGCGTGAGGCGCGCGCCGCTGGCTACATCAGCTTCTATGTCAACCTCGGCATCCTGCTCGCGTCGCTGGTGAGCTTTTTCGTCAGCCTGGCGGTCGGCGGCGCGACCATGCAGGACTGGGGCTGGCGGATTCCCTTCGTGGTGGGCGCGGTGATGGGCGTGGTCGTGCTCTACCTGCGCCGCTCCCTGCCGGAGACGCTGCACGAGAGCGAGCGCGCCGAGGGCTCGGCGTCCACGGTGTGGCGCGGGGTGGGCAAGCACTGGCTCGCCCTGGTTGCGATGATCTTCGTGGTCGGCGCCGCGCAGGCATACAACTACGCCTGGACCGTCGGCCTGCCGAACCTCGCGCGCAGCACGTTCAAGGAAGACCCGACCGGGGTCTTCGCCGCCTCCACCGCGCTCGGCGTCGTGATGATCGTCGGCTCTCTGGTGACCGGCTGGCTCGCCGACCGGGCCAAACTGTCCCGCACGTTCATCGTCACCCGGCTGCTCGCCGTCCCCTCGGTGTTCCTCATGCTCCTGTACACCGAGCCTGGCCTGGGCGGGCTGGTTAGCGTGCTCCTCGGCGGGTCGGTGGTGCTCGTGCTCAACATGACCCTCTACAACCTCGTCGCGACGTCACTGATGCCGAAGCACAGCCGCGCCACCGGCGTCGCCCTCGGGTACGGCATCGGAGTCGCGCTCTTCGGCGGCACCGCGTCGTACGTGATGATCTGGCTGCAGAGCCAGAATGCGACGTGGGTGTTCCCCACCTATACGGCAGTGCTTTCCCTGATCAGTGTCGTGCTCTACCTGGCCGTGCGCAGGTCCACCGGCACCTACGCGGGGGAGTGAGGAATTTCCTGATGCGATTGTCTGATCTCAAGGTCACCTCCGACGAGTTGCGCGCGCCCGTGGTGCGTCGCAGTGACGTTGTTGTCGTGGGCGGTGGCCCCGCGGGCGTCAGCGCCGCTGTCGCCGCCGCCCGCGCCGGCGCCGACGTCACCCTGCTGGAGAGGTACGCCGCGCTCGGCGGACTCGCCGCCGGCGGCATGGTCCTGGTGCTCGACGACATGGTCAACGGCCAGGAGATCAGTGTCACCGGCCTGGTCTCGGAGTACGTGGAGCGGATGGCCAAGCTCGGCCTGGCCGTCTATCCGCCGGAGCATGAGCGGGTCGCCTCGGTGGAGATGTGGAATAAGTGGGGCCGCTGGGGCGCCTTCGACTTCCACTCCCACCAGAACCCCAAGCCGATCTGTTACGCGGTCGCCTTCGACCCCGACGGGTGGAAGCGCGTTTCCAACGACCTGATCCGTGAGGCAGGGGCGCACCTGCGGTTGCACTCGTGGTTCTCCCAGCCGATCGTAGACGACGGCAGGCTGCGCGGGGTGGTGGCCGAGACCAAGGCGGGTCCGCAGGCCATCATGGCCGACGTGGTCATCGACACCACCGGCGACATCGACGTCGCGGCCCGCTCGGGCGCGGAGTACGCGCACGACAGCTACCTCACCACGCTCGTATTCAGGCTCGGCGGCGTGGACACCGCGGCTGCCGAGCGGTTCGAGCAGGACAACCCGCGCGAGGCCAGGGCGATCAACCGCAAGATCAAGCGGCTGCTCGGCGGCGCGTGGGAGCTGTGGTGGCTGAAGACACCGATCCCGGGCGTCGTCTGGTGTAATTGTCCCCATATGTCAGGATATGACGGAGCGGATCCGGAGTCGCTGACCCAGGCGGAGTTCGAGGCCAGGGCCCGCATCGCCGCCGCGGTCGACGAAGTAAGGCAGAATCTGCCCGGCTTCGAGAACTGCTATCTGCTCGACGTCGCCGAGCAGATGGGCGTCCGGCAGACGCGCCTGCTGCGAGGCGAGTACGTCGTGACCAAAGACGACATCACCACCCGGCGGCACTTCGCCGATTCCGTCGCCCGCGGCCGCGACTACTACACCCCCTACCGCGCGCTGCTGCCTCGCCAGGTGGACCAGCTCCTGGTCGCGGGTCGCCACTACTCGGCCATGCCGGACGCGCAGCGGATCTCCCGCGAGATCCCGCCGTGCATGGCGATGGGCCAGGCGGCCGGCGTGGCCGCGGCACTGGCCGTCGGCAAGGGCGTGACGGTACGGCAGGTCGACCCGGCCGCCATCCAGCGTGGGATGCGCGCCCAGGGCGCCGATCCCGGAGATGTCCCAGCTCCTAACGCGGAGGTCGTGGCATGAAGCCGCTCGAAGGAATCAGCGTCGTCGATTTCACGCAGGTCTACATGGGGCCGAGCTGTACTCAGCTGCTCGGCGACTACGGCGCCGACGTGATCAAGATCGAGCGGCCCGGCGTGGGGGACCTGTCCAGGAACTCCATCCCCGACCGCGACGGCTTGGACAATCCGATCTTTATGTCCATCAATCGCAACAAACGCAGCGTCAGCATCGACACGCGCCGCGAGGAGGGCAAGGAGGTCATATACCGGCTGGTCAAGGACGCCGACGTCGTGGTCAGCAACTTCAGGTCCGGCGTCATGGAGCGCCTGGGCTTCGGCTACGAGCGGCTGCGCGAGATGAATCCGCGCATCATCTGGGCGTCAGGCACCGGCTTCGGTCCTGAGGGCCCCTACAGCCACAAGGGCGGGCAGGATGTCATCGCGCAGGCATACTCCGGCGTGATGTGGCGGCGCGAGTCGCCCGACCTGCCGCTGTCGGTCTACCCGACCACGCTGGCCGACTACACCACGGGCATGCACCTCATGCAGGGCATCCTGCTGGCCCTGCGGACGCGCGACCTGACCGGGGAGGGGCAGAAGGTCGAGGTCACGATGTACGACTCCATGCTCCACATGCAGATGCAGGAAGCCTGCATGCAGCTCAACCGTGGCTACGAGATCAACTGGGCGTCGATGCCGCTGAGCGGCGTCTTCACCACCAGCGACGGCGCAGTCTGCATGGTCGGCGCGTTCAAGGAGAACCCGCTGCGCGACGTCTCCGAGGCCCTGGAGCTGGAGGAGGACCTCTCGCAGCGAGAGGAGTTCTCGACCCAGGAGGCACAGTTCGCCCGCCGCCCGCAGCTCCAGGCGATCTTCCGCGAGCGTTTCGCCACCAATACCACTGATCACTGGATCAAGCGTCTGGAGGCACAGGACATCTTGTGCGCGCCGGTCCGCACGATGGAGCAGGCGCTGGCAGACGAGCAGACCGCGGTCAATCAGATGATCCTGGAGATGGACCACCCGGTGGCGGGCGTTATCAGGGCCCTGGCCGCGCCGATCAGGCTGTCGTCCTCGCCTTCCGAGGTACGGCACGCGCCGCCGCGGCTGGGCGAGCACAATGCCGAGGTATTGGCCGAGCACGGCTACTCGGCCGAGCAGATCGAGGCCCTCGTGGCGGCGGGAGTTCTGCGATGACCGTGCGCTTCGAGGTCATCGACCACGTCGCCCGGGTCACCATCGACCGCCCGCATGTCCTCAACGCCGTGGACGACAAGACCCACCGGACACTCTGCGAGATCTGGGAGCGCATCGAGGCCGACCGCGACGTGCGCGTCGTCGTGCTGACCGGCGCGGGGGAGAAGTCCTTCTGCGTAGGCGCCGACATGTCCGCCGACGCGATCGACAAGACCGGGCTCGAGTACTGGGCCGATCTCGATCCCAACGGGTTCGGCGGCCTTTCGCTGCGCACCACGCTCGACGTGCCGATGATCGCCAGGGTGAACGGCTACGCGCTCGGCGGTGGCATGGAAATGGTGCTGGGCTGCGACATCGTGGTGGCTGCCGAGCACGCGCAGTTCGGGCTGACCGAGCCGCGCGTGGGACGCATCGCGCTGGACGGCGGCGTGACCCAGCTGGTGCGCCGCCTGCCGTACAACCAGGCCATGGGGCTGCTGCTCACCGGGCGGCGCGCTCGTGCCGCCGAGCTGGAGCGGATGGGGCTGGTCAACGAGGTGGCCCCGTCAGGCGAGCTGGACGCAGCTGTGGATCGGTGGGTGGCCGACGTCCTGGCCTGCTCCCCATCCTCCCTGCGCGCGGTCAAGCAGATGGTCGAGCGCACCGCCCATCTGACCAGCCAGGAGGCGCGGGCCGTACGGCTGCCCGCCCTGATGGAGGCGCTGGACAGCGAGGACAGCAAGGAAGGCGTCCTGGCCTTCCAGGAGAAGCGCAAGCCTGTCTGGAAGGGGCAGTGATGCTGACGCCGGGCGTATGGGGTGTCGTTGCGACGCCGTTCACCGGATCTACCTTCGACCTGGACGAGCAAAGCCTGGCCAGGCTCGTCGAGCACTACGAGCGGCTGGGGGTCACCGGGCTGACCGTGCTCGGCGTCTTCGGGGAGGCGGCGCAGCTGTCCACCGAAGAGCGCCGCGCCGTACTGGAGACCGTGGTAGATGCCGTTGAGCTGCCGCTGGTGGTGGGGGCGACCTCGCTGGGCGCCGCGCCGGTCGTGGAGGAGGTGCGCCTGGCCCAGCAGGTGGCGGGCGACCGCCTCGCGGGCGTGATGGTGCAGGTGAATTCGCCGAACCCGCACGTCCTCGCCGGGCATCTGCGGGCCGTCCACGAGGCGACCGGGGCAGGGCTGGTCGTGCAGGATTATCCGCTGGTCAGCGGCGTGAGCATCAGCGCTGACGCACTGGTGACGGCGCTGCGCGACCTGCCGTTCGTGGTCGCGGTGAAGGCGGAGGCGCCGCCCACGCCGGTGGCCGTGGCGACGCTGACGGCCGCGCTGGACGTCCCCATCTTTGGTGGGCTCGGTGGATTGGGCCTGCTGGACGAGCTGGCCTGCGGCGCGGCGGGCGCGATGACCGGATTCTCCTTCCCGGAGGGGCTCATCGCCTGCGTCGAGGGCTGGCGCAACGGCGGTTACCAGGCCGCCAGGGACGCGTGGCTGCCCTACCTGCCGCTGGTGAACTTCGAGCAGCAAGCCAAGATCGCGCTGGCCATCCGCAAGGAGTGCCTGCGCCGGCGCGGCCTCTTCCCGGAGTCCTCGGTACGGCCACCGGCCGCCTCCCTGCCCGAGTCGCTGCACGAGCAGCTCGAGCGGCACCTCGCGGCGGTGCGCTGATGGATCTCGGGCTGAAGGGCAGGACCGCGCTGGTCTGCGCATCCACCGGCGGCCTCGGGGAAGCCACCGCCAGGGCGCTGGCCGCCGAGGGCACCCGCGTCGTCGTGACAGGCCGCAGAGGCGGGCGGGCCTGCGAGGTCGCCGCCGAACTGCCCGACGCGATCGGCATCGAGGCCGACCTGCTATCTGCTGACGGTGTTGAGCGCCTGGTGGCCGCCGCAGGACAGGTCGACATCCTCGTGCTCAACGGCCCAGGCCCACGGCCGGGTACGGCTGCCGATGCGACCTTCGACGACGTGACGGCGGCTGTCGACGCACTCGTCCGGCCGCACCAGCGGCTGATCTCGCTGACCCTGCCCGGCATGCGGGCCAGGGGGTGGGGTCGCATCCTGGCCATCGGGTCGAGCGGCATCGTCGCCCCGCTGCCCAACCTCGCGATGTCCAACCTGGGCAGGGCAGCGGTCGCCGGATACCTCAAGACGCTGGCCGCCGAGGTCGCCGCCGACGGCGTCACCGTCAACCTGCTGCTGCCGGGCCGCATCGCCACCGACCGGGTCGCCCAACTCGACGCGGCCGCCGCCGGGCGCGCGGGCACGTCCGTGGCCGAGGTGGAGGCGGCATCGCGTGCCACCATTCCCGCGAGCAGGTACGGCAGGCCGGAGGAGTTCGGCCAGGTCGCCGCCTTCCTCTGTGGCGAGCCCGCCTCCTACGTCACGGGCACCGCGCTGCGCTGCGACGGCGGCCTCGTCCGAAACCTCTGATTGGAACTGCCATGACCACCGTTCGGAACCTGATCGGCGGCGAGCGCGTCAGCGAACCCGAGCCCGCCAGGCACAACCCCGCCGACCCCGCTGCGATGACGCCTTCCTCCGACGCCTCGGCCGTGCACGCCGCTGTCTCGGCGGCCGAGCAGGCGCAGGCCGCGTGGCCGGTGCTGCCCACGCCCGCGCGTGGCACCGTCTACCTGGGGCGCGAGTGAACCTGCTCGCTCTGCCCAAGGCAGAACTTCACCTGCATCTGGAAGGCGCGATCCACCCGTCGACCGCCGCCGAGCTGGCTGACAGGTACGGCCTGCCCGTCCCGTCCTGCGGGCCGTACAACGGGTTGAGCGAGTTCGTGGTGGCGTACGAGGGTGCCCGCGACCTGATCGGGAGCCTCGACGACCTCCATCGGGTCGCCTGCGAGCTGGTCCATAGGGCCGCCGCCCAGGGCGTTGTCTGGAGCGAGGTGCACGTGATCCCGCCGACGTACGCGGGCAGGCTCGGCCCCGCCGAGGGCGTGCTGGAGGCG
Source organism: Nonomuraea marmarensis (assembly GCF_043197025.1). NCBI lineage: Bacteria > Bacillati > Actinomycetota > Actinomycetes > Streptosporangiales > Streptosporangiaceae > Nonomuraea > Nonomuraea marmarensis. Next base: position 37,404 of record NZ_JBICRM010000036.1, on the reverse strand, counting down.
GTGCTCGACGGGCTGAGGGCCGGCTCGTCCGCGGCGAGCGGCGCGGGCGTCATCGTGGGCGTGAATCGCGGCCTGCCCTTGGAACAGGCCGAACGTTCCCTGGCCCTGGCCCTCGCCTACCGCGACCAGGGCGTGGTGGGATTTGGGTTGGCCGGTGACGAAGCGCGTTTCCCCGCCGTGGCCTTCGCCGACGTGTTCGCCCGTGCCAGGGACGCGGGCCTGGCCGCCGTCCCGCATGGCGGCGAGGGGGCGGGTGCGGAGAGCGTGCGGGCGTGTGTGGAGGTGCTGGGCGCACGCAGGGTGAACCACGGGATCAGGGCCGTCGAGGACCAGGCCTTGATCGAGGAGCTGGCCGAACGGCAGGTGTGTCTCGATGTGTGCCTCTCCTCAAATGTGGCGTTGCAGGTCACCCCATCCCTGGCCGAGCATCCGCTGCCCGTGCTCATGGCCGCTGGCGTGCCGGTGACCGTCAACAGCGACTGCCCGCTGTTCTGCGGCAGCACACTGGTCGAGGAGTACGACTTGGTCAGGCGCTGGCTTGACCTCGACGCAGGGGCATTGGCCGACATCGCGGAGACCTCGCTGCGGTTCAGTTCGTGCCCGGGCGACCGGCTCGACCGTGCCATGGCGGACCTGGCCCGCTGGCGCGGCTAGTGTCCCGCGTGTTGGGTGCGGAAACTCGATCGCTTGGCTGACCTGGAGGTTTGTGGCTCGAGCACGCTGAGGCTTGAGGCATCCTGCGACGGTGTGGTGGTCGTCCCTTATCCCGGGGTCGCGCACGCGCACGGCTCTGATCGGCTCGCCGGTGTGCTCGGACAGCACCCTGCGGAAGCCTTCCACGTCAGGCAATTCCGGCATGAGTAATGCTTTGCCCACTTTGCCCCGCCCCATCCCCGAGCCACACCTCCAGAGACTCAAACTGAGAAGCAGGTCGAAGTGCGCCCTCTCGTGCTGCCGCACAGCGCGGACAATGCCGGGGCGCATGGCTCGTGGCTGGTCGCGTTGGCCACCACCGGAGATGTTTGATGGGATTGACATATGAAGACACGAGGACATGACATCGAGCTAACGCCTGCGTCCGATCATGTCGTGGTACGGGTCAAGGACTCGGTTGTCGCGACCTCCTCACGGGCGCTCGTACTCACCGAGACAGGCTGCCCACCGCGTTACTACCTGCCGTCGGACGATGTGAAGATGGATCTGCTTCGGTCATCGACGACGACGTCGCATTGCCCGTTCAAGGGTGATGCCGTCTATTGGTCGGTGGACACCGGTGACGGTCTGGCCGAAGACGTGGTCTGGTCCTACCCGGAGCCGTTCCCACAGGTCCAGCAGATCGCGGGACGGCTCGCCTTCTGGGCCGAGAAGCCAGGCGTCACCCTTGAGGTGAAGGGACAGGGTGCGTAGGCGTCGCCGCCTGCGTCCATCGCTACGCGAACGGCAGACTGCCACTATCGGCACCACCGGCGTTCAGCGCCGCGTCGTACGTACCGTCGGTGCCCACGGCCGCAGGCGTGGGTCAGACGGTCAGGACGATCTTCCCGCGGGTCCGGCCGGACGCGTTCAGCCGCCACGCCTCGGCGGCCTCGGCGAGGGGCAGGGCGTGGTCCACGTGCACGGTCAGCTTGCCCTCGTCGGCGAGGCTCGCCAGCGCCGCCAGGTCGGCGGAGTCGGGGCGTACCCCAGAGGTAGTGGCTCCCAGAGAGCGGAGGAAGTCGTGGTTGCGCTCGCTCGCGGTGCCGATCACGCGGGCGCCGAGCGCCACCGCGATCTGCACCCAGAACGACCCGACACCTCCGGCGGCGGCGTGGATCAGCACCGTGTCGCCCTCCGTGACGCCGACCCGCTTGATCGACTGGTAAGCGGTGAGGCCGGCCAGCGGCACCCCCGCCGCCTGCTCCCAGCTCAGGGACGCGGGCTTCTCGGCGATCATGCGCACGTTCGCCGAGACGAGCTCCGCGTAGGTGCCGTTCTGCGCCCAGTCCTTGCGCGCGTAGCCATACACCTCGTCACCGACCGCGAACTCGGGAGAGTCGAGGCCGACGCGTTCGACGACTCCGGCCACGTCCCAGCCGGGGATGAGCGGGAAACCGGTGTCCATGATCGGATCGAGGTATCCTGCGGCGAGCTTCCAGTCGACGGGGTTCACACCCGCGGCTTTCACCCGGATCAGCACCTCGCCGGGAGCGACCTTGGGTTCGGGACGGTCGACGAGACGAAGGTCGTCGGCTGTACGCGGAAAGGACCCCCCGGGGGGGCTCCTTCACGCCGCTCCACCCCTGGCCTGGGGTGTCAGGCGGCGATTCTGGCCTCGCGGGCGGGCTTCAGCGCACCGACCCACAGGGCGAGGTCGTCCAGCATCGCGCCGACCGCGGCCTCTTGGTGCGCGCCGGGGGTGAGGTGGGTCATCTCGGCGAAGTCGTGGATCAGTGAGAGCTCCACCTGGGGGCGCACGGTGGCCATGGCGACGTTGGCGAGGATGAGGCGCAGGTGCTCGACCGCGCGCACGCCGCCGGAGACGCCGTAGCCGACGAAGGCCGCGGCCTTGTGGTTCCACTCGGCGTAGAGGAAGTCGATCGCGTTCTTCAGCGCGCCGTTCGGCGCGTGGTTGTACTCGGGGGTCACGAAGACGAAGCCGTCGTAGGAGGCGATCTTCTCGGCCCACACGTGGGAGTGCGGCTGGCTGTAGCGGCCCATCATCGGTGGGAACGGCTCGTCGATGTGCGGCAGGGTGAAGTCGGCGATGTCGACGATCTCGTACTGCGCGTCACCGCGCTTGGCGGCGATGTCGTGCACCCACTGGGCGACGGCCTCGCCCTTACGCCCGGGGCGCGTGCTGCCGATAATGATGGCGATCTTCATGAATCGTGGAGAACCTTTCAAGAAAACGATGAGAGCCTAGGTCAGACCCTGTCGCTGATGCATCAGCAAAATTAGAGGCTCTTTGTTGTCACGTCAACATTGGTATGATCGAGCAGTGACAGAGACCCGGTGGCTCAGCGGTCGGGAACAACGCATGTGGCGCGCCTACAACGACATGTGCCGATATCTCGTCCAGGCCCTGGATCGTCAGTTCGCCGCAGCGGGGCTGTCGAGCGCCGACTACGAACTGCTGGTTCCGCTCTCCGAAGCCCCCGAACAGTGCCTGCGCGCCCGCGACCTCGGCCGGATGGTCCACTGGGACCGCAGCAGGCTCTCCCACCAGCTCCGGCGGATGGAACAGCGTGGTCTCCTCAAGCGCGAGGGCTGCTCCGATGACGCCCGTGGCGTGACCGTCTCTCTCACCCCTGAGGGACGCAAGGCGATCGAAGTGGCGGCCCCCGGTCATGTCGAGACGGTACGCCGGCTGTTCGTGGACGAGCTCACCCCTGAGGAGGTGGACATGCTCACCGCCATCTCGTACCGAGTGTTGTCCCGCACCGCCGAGGAGTCTCTTGGGCCCGGCAAATCCATCTATGTCGCCACAATCGATCCCGAGGCGTAATGCTGATCGCCGGGCGGCAGCAATGAGAGCGTTTGCCCGGGGAAAGGTGCTGACGGATGGCCCGGCGTCCTCAGTGGTGGTGGCCTGGCGGGCATCACCACGGAGCAGACGGGACCGACGGCGAGGCTCCCGGCATCCAGCACGCCTACGGCAATCTCACGGCGCCGACTCCTGAACTCGAGCAGACCACATACACCGACCACGACGCGCTCGTCATCCGTGCCGGCCTGCCGAAGTGATCGGACCGCGGGTGGTCGGGGCACGCCGTCGCTGGGGGAGAACGGGAACCTCGACAGGTGCTTGTGTTGCCATGGGCGGTACGCTCCACGGTGGAATATCTGGGGAATACGCATTAAAAGGTGCGAAAGGGTGCAGCAGGGGGAAGTTGCTGCGTTCCATCGGGGTTTTCACGGCGACGGGAGGCGGTACGTAGGTGCGCCGGATAACGCTCTTCGACGCAGTGATCATGGTCGGGGGCCTGACGCTCTTGCTGCTCGGTGCCTATCTGGCGGGCCCCGCACTGGCGGCGGCACGCGGTGACGGCACGCAGGGCACGTTCACTGCCGTACGCGCGGAGTGCTTTGAGCACCACCCCGGCAAGCAATTGTGCACCTGGCTGGGCGACTTCCGGTCCGACGACGGCAAGGTGCTCCGCAAGGGGATGACCCTCTACGACTCCGAGCAGGATTTGCTCACGGTCGGGCGCACGGTGCACGCCTTTGACACCGGGCGGCCTGATCGCGTCTACGGCGAGGGCGGCTCCAGGGAGTGGGTCACCGTCGTCATTCTCATCGTGCTGGGCGCAGGGCTGGTGGCCCGGCCGCTGCTGTTCCGGCGCCGCTCCCGCGGGACCGCTCGGCAACCTGTGCCGAGCGGCGATGCCGCGTGATCGGCGCTGCCCGAGAGTGAGCTGCTCGAAGGTCTCCGGTCCCGCTCGCCGGACGAGCTTTCAGCGTGGTCGGGTGCGGGACCCGGCCGTCCAGCGGAATGCGGCGTCTCCGTGCTGCGCGCGTTGGGCTGCGGTGACCGGTTCTCAGGGAGTTCTCAGGCGGGCTTTATAGCACTTTTCGCTGAGTTTTATAAGTATGGGGTGATGGAGCGCGCGCCGCAGGAGGCCGGTGCGGCCGAGGCTCAGGGAGCCGTGGCCGGGAGGGCTCGGCGGTTTGTCGTCGGGGGTGGCGCGCTTGTCGTCGTGGCGGTGCTGGCGTACTGGCTGGGAAGCGGCGGTGGGAACGGCGAAGGGGCCGCGGCTGGGCCGAGCGCGACGCCGACGCCTAGTGCGGCGCTCACGGTGGCCGAGGTCTTCAAGAGGGTCGGGCCGTCGGTGGTGGTCATCCAGGCCGGGCGGTCGCTCGGAACCGGGGTGATCGCGGCCGAGGACGGGACGATTCTGACGGCGTACCACGTCGTCAAAGGCACTAAGGACAAAGGCACTGAGGACGTCACCGTGACGTTCGCTGACGGCACCAAGGCGAAGGCCGTTGTCTCGTCGTCGAATCCCCGGCGCGACGTCGCGACGCTCAAGCCCGCGGAGCTGCCGGAGATCGTCGTCCCGGCGACGCTCGGCGGCGCCGTGGCCGTGGGCGCGCCCGTCGTGGCGATCGGCAATCCGCTGGGTCTGACCTACAGCGTCTCCACCGGCGTTGTGTCGGGCCTGAACCGGTCCGCCGAAGACGGCGACTTGAGCGGGCTCATTCAGTTCGACGCCTCCGTCAACCCGGGCAGCTCCGGCGGTCCCCTCCTGGACGCTCGCGGCCTGGTCATCGGGATCGTTGTCTCGATCGCCGACCCGGGAGGCGACGAGGCGTTCGCCGGCATCGCGTTCGCGGTGCCGATCGGCGCGGCCCTGGGTAGTGAAGGCGACGGCCCGCCGGGCGACGGGCCTGAGATCTGACCGAAGCGTCACGAGAAGGGACACCATGACCTCGACGAAGTCCCCCGAGTCGGCCCATCCGCTCGAACATGTGCTGTTCGAGGTCAAACGCACGATCGTCGGGCAGGACGTCCTGCTGGAGCGCATGGCCGTCGCGCTGATCGCCGACGGTCACCTGCTCGTCGAGGGCGTGCCGGGCCTGGCCAAGACGCTCGCGGTGAGGTCGCTGGCCGCGGCGATCGCCGGGAGTTTCCAGCGCGTCCAGTTCACCCCCGACCTGGTGCCCGCGGACCTCGTGGGCACGCGGGTCTACCACCAGCACTCCGGGGACTTCCGAACCGAGCTCGGCCCGGTGTTCGCGAACCTGCTGCTGGCCGACGAGATCAACCGCGCCCCCGCCAAGGTGCAGAGCGCCCTGCTGGAAGTGATGCAGGAGCATCAGGTGACGATCGGCCGTGAGACGTTCAAGGTGCCCGAGCCGTTCCTGGTCATGGCGACGGAGAACCCGATCGAGTCGGAGGGCACCTACCCGCTGCCGGAAGCGCAGGTCGACCGTTTCATGATGAAGGTGGTCGTCGACTATCCGACGCAGGCCGAAGAGCAGGCGATCGTCGAACGGGCGCTGCGTCCGCCCGAGCCGCCGCAGCCGATGGTGACGGCCGAGGACCTGATCGCGATGCGGGCCCGCGCTCAGAAGGTGTACGTCGATCCGGCGATCGTCGAGTACGCGGTACGGCTGGTCGCCGTGACGCGTTCCCCCGCGACGGCCGGGCTCGGCGAGCTGGAACGATATGTCACTTACGGGGCGAGCCCGCGGGCATCCATCGCGCTCGTCACGGGCGCCCGGGCGCTGGCGTTCCTGCGCGGCCGCGACTACGTCCTGCCGCACGACCTGTCCGAGCTCGCGCTCGACGTGCTGCGCCACCGCCTCGTGCTGTCCTACGAGGCCCTCGCGGACGATGTCGACGCCGACGCGATCATCACCAGGGTGCTCGGGGCCGTCCGGGCGCCCGACGTCGTCCTGCAGAACCGCTGAGCCATGGCCACCGCCCCCGAGAGGCTCCTGCTCCGCCTGGAGTGGAAGGTCGTCCGCAGGCTCGACGGCCGGCTCCAGGGCGCCCACCGCACCGCGCACCGCGGCTCCGGGATCGACTTCACCGGGTTACGCGCCTACAGCGACGGCGACGACGCCCGGCACATCGACTGGAACGTGACCGCACGGCTGGACGAGCCGCACCTGCGAGTGTTCACCGAGGACCGCGAGCTGACGGTGTGGCTCGTGCTCGACCGGTCGGCGTCGATGGCGGCCGGCCGGCCGGGACGCGGCAAGCACGACGTGCTCGCCGAGCTCGCGCTCGTCCTCGCTCGGATGTTCGGCCGGGGCGGCAACCGCGTCGGTGCCCTGTTGTTCGACACCGGGATGCTGCGCGTCGTGCCGCCCGGCACCTCCCGGCGGCACGCGCTGCGGATCGGCGCCGAGCTGGAACGCACCGTCGAGGCGCGCGGTCGCGCCACCACCGACCTGGCGGAGATGCTCGATGCGGCCGGACGGCTCGCGCGCCGCCGCGCACTCATCATCGTGTTGTCGGACTTCATCGGCGACGGCGACTGGGAGCACTCGCTCCAGCGCCTGGCCCGGCGGCACGAGGTAGTCGCCCTGCGGATCGTGGACACCGCCGACGACGTGCTGCCCGAAGCCGGGCTGATCGTGGTCGAGGACGCCGAGACCGGCGAACAGCTCGTCGTCGACTCCGCCGACCCGCTGTTGCGGGTCCGCTTCCGCGCCGCCGTCGACGCCCGCGACGCCCGGCTCGCGGCGGGCATGCGCCGGGCCGGGGTGCCCGTCCACCGCATCGACACCGACCGCGATCTGGCCGAGGCGCTCGTCGAGGTCGTCGCCCGAACCCGGGACCGGTCGTTATGACCGGCCTTGTCGAGGTCAGCAATAAACACAGCACCTTGGTCATGAGGCCGACGAAGGAGGCCTCATGACCCTGTACTCGCCGCTCATACTGGCTGTCGGACTGCTCGTCACGGCGGCGCTCGCCTGGGCGACCATCATCTCGGCGCGCCGCCGGACGGCCGCGCTCGCCGCGGCCGGCGTCGCTGTGCCGGGCGGCCGCCGGGCGCACCTCGGCATCGGCCTGACGATCGCCGGCGTCGGGGTACTCGCGATCGCCACCGCCGGACCGGCGGCCATGGTGCCGGTCCCGCGGACCGCGGGCACCGTCATCCTCGCCATGGACGTCTCCAACAGCATGGGGGCCGACGACGTCGCGCCCACCCGGCTGGCGGCCGCGCAGCGGGCGGCCCGCGCGTTCGTGGCGGCGCAGCCCGACAGCGTCGACATCGGCGTCGTCGCGTTCGAGCGGGGCGCGCTCACCACCGCACGGCCCGACGCCGACCACTCCATCGCGCTCGCGGCCATCGACCGGCTGAAGATCACCGGCGGCACCTCGCTGGGGACGGCCATCATGGCCTCGCTGTCGGCGATCACCGGCAAGCGGGTGGCCGTCGGCCGCGACGGCACCGCGCCCGACATCGGCTACTGGCCGTCGGCGACGATCGTGATGTTCTCCGACGGCCAGAACCAGGGCGACGACGTCGAACGGGCCGCCGCCGTGGCCCAGCGGGCGAACGTCCACATCCACACCGTCGGGGTCGGCACCACGGCCGGGGCGACGGTGCAGGTCGACGGCTACCACCTGCAGACCTCGCTCGAGGAGGACACCCTCACCTTGATCGCGCAGACCACCGGCGGCGCCTACCACCCCGCCTCCGACACTGCGCGGCTCGACGGGATCGCCGACACGATCGATCTGCGGCTCACCGTCTCCGACGAGCCGCTGCCCCTCGCCGGCGGGCTGATCGGGCTCGCCCTCGCGTTGCTCACCGCGGGAGCGGCGCTCACCGTGCTCCGGTCTGGACGGGTGATCTGAATGTTGTTCTCATGGCCGTGGGCGCTGCTGTCAGTCCTGATCATCCCGCTGATCTACGCCATCCGCGAGTGGGCGCGGCGCCGCCGCCGGCGGGCCGCCGTGCGCGTCACCTCGATCGCGCTCGTACGGAGCGCCCTGCCCGGCCGTACGCGCTGGACGCGGAAGATCCCCGCGGCACTGTTCATAGCCGGGCTCGCGCTGCTCGCGGTCGGGGCCGCGCGGCCGCAGGCGTCGGTGCCGGTGCCGATGACGTCGGCGACGATCCTGCTCGCGCTCGACACCTCCGGCTCCATGTGTTCCACGGACGTCGACCCCAACCGCATCACCGCCGCGAAGAAGGCCGCCGCGGAGTTCATCGAGTCGCAGCGGGGCGGGCCGCGCATCGGCTTGGTCACCTTCGCGGGCACTGCGGGTCTGCTCGTCCCTCCCACCGACGACACCAAGTCGCTGATCGAGGCGCTGGACGGCCTCACCGTGTCCCGCGGCACCGCGATCGGGCAGGCCATGCTCACCTCGATCGACGCGATCGCGGAGGTCGACCCGTCGGTTGCCGCCACCGGGGCGAACCCCGGCGGCGGCGGGGAAGGCTACGCCGGTGCCGCGATCATCGTGCTCACCGACGGCGCCAACACCCAGGGCGTCGACCCCCAGACCGCCGCCCAGGAGGCGGCCCTGCGCCGGGTCCGCGTCTTCCCCATCGGCTTCGGCACCACGAACCCGGCCCCGATGGTCTGCGACAACTCACAGTTCGATGGCGGCTTCGGCGGCTGGGGCGGCGGCTTCGGCGGCCGCGGCAGATTCGACAGCGGCCGCAACCCCCGCACCATCGACGAGCCCGCACTCAAACAGATAGCCCAAACCACCGGCGGCTCCTACCACCGCGCTGAGAACGCCGACCAGCTGCAAAGCGCCCTCGACGCCCTCCCCGGCAGCTTCACCGTCATCCACCAACGGGTCGACACAGCCGCCGCCTTCGCCGCCGGCGGCGCCATCCTCATTACCGCGGCCCTGTCCCTCTCCCTCTGGTGGAACCGCCCCCGGACCCCGACCCGCTGACGGTCTTCGTGATGTTCAGCCAGGGAGGAAGGCAGCTGCCGCACTGGACAGCAGCGGGCCGAGAATTGCCAGACCGATTTGCAGATCGGCCAGGAGAGTGCGATCGACTCCCAGCAACTGCCCCAGCTTGGCGCGCTCCTCGGCCCGGCTGAGGATGATGGCGGGATCGTCGGCGTCAACGATCGGCAGAAGGTCATCGCACAGGCGGCCTGTCTCGGTGGCGCGGCGGCCGCCGGTTGCGGCCTCAGGAGGCCAGGCGGTGGTCGACCGTGGCGATGATGATCAGCACGACCACGACGCCGGTCATGGCGGCCCAACCGGCGAATGACGTCGCCAGCCCCAAAGGCACCACGCACACCGCTCCAATGACGCGATCAGTGATCCGTCCGCTCTTCAGCATGGCGCGGTAGATCGCGTGCCCGGCCAGGAAGATCGCGGTGCCGCTCCCTAGCCACCACGGGTTCACCGGGCCGTGAAAGTGGTGGATGGCGTCGGTGATGCCGGCCGCGACGAGGATGATCCCTATGATCATCACGAGGTGGGCGCCGGTGAAGGCGTAGTAGGCCAGCAGTTGACGCCGATGCTCGCCGGCCCTCTCGAACGCCGACTCGGCCCGGACCTCGTCACCGTCGAAATACACCCACCACAGTCCCGCCGCCGCCGCGATGCCCAGGACCACCCCGACCGCGAGGGGCCAGTCCACCGCCTGGCCCCCAGGGCTTTCGGCGCCGATGCCGATCGCCACCACCGATTCGCCCAGCACCACGAGCAGGAGCAGAGCATGGCGTTCCACGAAGTGATGGGGCTCGATGACGAACCCCCGGATGCGTCCCAGAAACGGCGAGAGATAGAGAATCGGCACAGCGGCCGCCCAGCACACCCAGCCCCACACCTCCGGCAGGTGCGGCTCGATGAGCACGAGCACGCCGGCCGCCGCGTTGAACGGCATGTTGCGCAAGATGGCCCGCCGGGCCGACGGGGCGCGGGCGGTGAGGTAGAGCACGCCGTGGATCACCACCACGGCCAGGTACGCCACGGGAAAGGCCCAGCCCTCGGGTTCGAAGACGTAGGGCACGTCCAAACCCATGATGAAGAAGGCCGTCATCGCGAGCACCAGCAGGAGCCGTACCTGCACCGCGTCGGGCCGTACCGCGTTGGTGAGCCAGCCGAACGCGCTGAACATCCACCACACCACGACCATCGGCAGCAGGCCCTTGAGCAGCCCCTCCCAACCCGGATGCGTCTCCACCGCGTGCGTCACCTGGGTGACCACGAATACGAAGACCAGATCGAAGAAGAGCTCCGTCGGCGTCACCCGGCCGCCGCCGCTCTCGGAGGCCTCCAGCCGCAGCCGAGCCGCAGGCGAATTCATCTGCTCGTTGCCTTCCAGCGTTGACAGGGTCTTCATGACCTGGATTCCGGATTGTCTGGGCTGGTTCCCGTTGTGCGCAAGTGCCACCGGCTAGTGCAGCTGGTCACATGTCCTTCGGGGGTTCGCTCGAGGGTGATCTTCGGGTTCCATGAGGTGGAGCGTGCAGGCCCAGTCGAGTGCCTCGTTGGGGGTGCCTGTCGGCCGGCCGTTGAGGAGAACGGATTCGCGGGAGTCCTCGCTGCGGGGTTGGTAGATCGCGAATGCCCAGTCGTCGGGTTCGCCCAGGTATTCGATCCGGGCCAGCGGGACGCCTTCATCATCGTCGTCGGCCAGGTGCCCGATCAGGTAACCCTAGGAGCCGCGCCAGCAGATGGAGACCTCTTCCGGCAACGTGCTCGGCTGCTCCCACCGGCCTTGATCGGCTCGGCGGAACGCCCGGAAAGGACTGGTCACGAACGGTCTCGGCGGCCGGGCTGGGGGTGCGTCAGGTTCGACTCGGGGACGGGTAGCCAGGCGTCTTCGGGCAGGTCGAGCCATCGCTCGGCGGTGGCGAGGTCGCGGGTCACGCCGTGCAGCGGCCGAACGTCACATCGAGGCGGTGGGCGGCCAGCAGCGGCAGCGCGGCGTCGAGGCCGCCGTGGAAGCGGGCGAAGAACTCGTACCCCTCCGCGCGGGTCCTGGCGGCGGCGAGCACCAGTGCGGGGGTGAGTCGCTCGCCGACGACGTCGACGAGCAGCGGGGCGCCCTCGCCGCGCAGCTCGCGCAGGGTCTCGTCGTGCAGAGTGAGGATCTGCCTGGCGCGGACCAGCAGTTTGCGGCCCGTCGGGGTGAGCGCCACCCGGCGGCTGGTGCGCTCGAACAGCGGCACGCCGGCGCGCTCCTCCAGCTTGCGTACGTCGCGGCTGAGGGCCTGCTGGGCCACGAAGAGGCGTTCGATCGCGGGGTCGCGCCCGCAGGACCGCCCTTCGTGCGGTACCACTCCGTGGACGACGAGCAGACCGACGTGGAGATCGGCGTGCCGGTTCCGGACGGTGTCACCGGTGAGGGCACGATCGTCGCCGGCCAGTTACCGGGCGGGCGGGTCATCGTGATCGTGCACCTCGGTGGACACGATCGCCTCTCCGAGGCCTACAACCGGATCGAAGAGTGGCTGACGGCCCACAACGGGCCCGAAGGAGCGGCCTGGGAGGTCTACGAATGGATCGACTTGAGCACGGAGCCGGACCCGTCGCGCTGGCCCGCGCCGTCCGAGTGGCGTACCGAGATCGTGCAGCCCGTGCGATGAACGGACCGCGCCTCACCGCCGCCCGGTTCGCGGAGCGCATCCAGGCCCTCCGCGTGCCGGCCGGACGGGATCGGGTACGGACTCTACCGGCTGGCCCGTTCCGAGAACTGGTGGGAACGCCGTATCGCCATGTACGCCACCCTGGCGTTCGTCCGGGCCGGAGACCTCGACGACACGTTCGTCCTGGCCGAGCGCCTCGTCTCCGACGAGCATGACCTGGTGCGCAAGGTGGTCGGCGGGATGCTGCGCGAGGCAGGCAAGCACGACCGCGACCGGCTCCTGGACTTCCTCGACCGGCACGCGGCGACGGCACCGCGCGTCCTGCCGCGTTACTCCATCGAGCACCTCGATCCGAAGCAACGGGCGCACTACCTCTCCCTCGCCAAGACCGGGATCACGGTAGATCCCGACATCAACAGCCAGCCGGCCACGACCTCGAAGGCCCGCGATCAGCCATGGGTATCCAGCCCGTTGCGATCGAGCGCTGCTCGGATCTGGCTGAGCCACTCTGTGCCCAGCTGGCGTCCGTTTGGGAATTGGTCGCCTCGATCCCAGCGCCACGTTGTGATCATCGCCAGCACGAGGATCCGGCACTCGCGTAGCAAGCCTTGGTTGACACCCGGATAGTGCTCGCTGACTTCTTCGGGCGCATGGGCGAGGTCGAATTCGACAGGCCCACGGCAGCACGTCTCGAGGTCTATGAACAGCAGCCCGTTCTTCGTGGTGAGCACGTTGCCTGGGTGCGGCTCGCCGTGCAGTAGCTGCTCGGCGCCGCCGCGCTCGCCGATGGCTCGTCTCAGGCTTCGTAACGTGTCGCCGAGGAGCTCCCGGTCCGCGTCCGCGAGCGCCGGCGTGCGGTCGCGGCTCGCCACGAGTTGTTGAGCCTGCTCGACTCGATCCGTGAAGTGCGGCGTCGGGACATCGAGCTTGCGCATGCCGGCATGCAGCCGCTCGAGCGCATTGGCATAGTCGGCTGGTGAGACCTCTCGAGGCGTCGCAGGTTCGTAGTAGGTCCACAGCGTGACCACGAAGCCATCACGCTCGTAGACACGTGGCTCCACTCGCGGCTCGAGAACAGCCACAGGGCTCTCGGATTCGGCGAGCCGTTGAGCTAGCTCGATTTCGAACCCTGCGACCTGATGCGCTACAGGTGCCACCCGGGCCAGGACGTCACACGGCAGCAGACGCAGAGTGAGCTTGTTCGAGTCATGAAGAACGATCGCGTCGTCGACTGTCAGGTCAAGTGATGAGGCGGTCGACATGGCCGCAGCCACTGCACGTGGGACCTCTGACGCCTGCATCGTCGCCTGCCCCTCTCCACTTGCGCGCTGCCGTACTCTCCAAGCGGTGCAACCTGGGCACCATACCAAGTTGTCGATAGAGAGCCGCGGTGGCGCGAAGGGCGGGGCGCGACTGAATCGGCGATCTGCCCCCGTCGGCTGCTCAGCCGGGAGCTCGCGCACGGTCAGCCCGCGGCGGAGTCACGTATGCGGCCGTGGGCGTCGTGCGGGAGGTCTGCGTAGTGCCATTGGTGGTCGCGGGCATGTCTGCACGCGATCTCCAGGTCGCCGTCCTCGATCGCGGCCAGCAGCTCGGCGTGGTCCCGGACGATGTCGTGCAGGTCGACCTCGGCAGCGACCATCGTGACCGACGTCCGCGCCTCGATCTGCAGGCCCTCCCATGTGAGCTTGAGCAGCTCGTTGTGCGCGGCCTCGACGATGCGCCGATGGAAGGACACGCTGGCGCGCGCCGACGCCTCTCCGTCGCCGCTTTCGGCGGCGGCCCGCATCGCTTCCACGTCCGCCCGCATAGCCTCTACCGGTACGGTCCCGGTCAGCAGGGCGAGCCGGGTGGCCGTCTCCTCCAGCGCCGCCCGCACGACGTAGCTTTCGCGCAGCGTCTCCTGGACGAAGGGCCGGACGAAAGTGCCGCGGCGCGGCTGGGTTTCCACCAGCCGCATGGCCTCCAGCTCGCGTAGCGCCTCGCGTACGGGCGCTTGACTGGTGCCGTAGGTCGCCGCGAGCCGCGTCTCCACCAGCCGCTCGCCCGGGCCGAAGTAGCCGGACACGATGCTGGCGACCAGCGAGTCGCGGATCTGCCGCGCCAGCGTGAGGCGCGGCAACTTGGCGGGTCCTTCCGTCATGAGTCCTACCGATTATCGATTGTCAGCCTGATCTCTTGACGCATGTATGTCGATATTCAATTATCGATAATAATCCATCAAGGAGGCCCGCACATGGTCATCTGCGCGGTACACGTGCCGGAGTCAGCCGAGGCCGTGGTCGCCCGCCTGGCAGGGGGCGGCTGGATCATGGGTGGCGGCACGGTCGTGATGCCGCTGGTGAACAGCGGGGCCGCGCCCGTGACTGAGCTGGTCACCCTGCGCCGGGCAGGGCTGGGCGGCGTCGAGGTGCGTGACGGGGTGGCCAGGATCGGGGCGGCGGCCACGTTCACCGCCGTCGGTGAGCATCCGGAGCTCGCGTTCCTGCGTCCGGCGCTGCGCACGATCGCCTCCCCGACCATCCGTAACCAGGCCACCGTGGGTGGCAATCTGTTCGTCGCTCAGCCGTACGGCGATCTGGCCGTTTGCCTGCTCGCTCTTGACGCGACCTGCGAGATCGCCGGGCCGGCCGGCCGGCGCGACGCACCGGTGGCCGACGTGCTGGCATCCGGGGTCGCCGCGGGCGAGGTCGTCGTGGCGGTGCGGGCCGCGCTGCCCGAGCCGGGCACCTGGTACTACCACAAGGCCATGCGCCGTCGCCTGAACTCGGCGGCGATCGTGACCGTCGCCTCCGTTGCCTGCGTCGACGGCGGCGTGGTCGCCTCCGCCAGGATCGCGCTGGGCGGCGTCGCGTCACGTCCGGTGCGCGCGGTGTCGGCAGAGCGCCTGCTGCGGGGCCGACCGTTGACCCACGAGGTTCTCACCGAGGCAGGCGAGGCGGCCCGTGGCGACATCGACCCCTTCGACGACGCCTACGCCAGCGCGTGGTACCGGGCGCGGGTCCTGCCCGTGCATCTGCGCCGAGCCTTCCTCCCCTAACAGCCCTCACCAGCAAGCCGCATCAGTAAGAGGTGGACCGTGCCGTCACAGATCGTCTCGCTCGTCGTCAACGGCGAGCAACGCGAGTTCATCGCCGCGCCGGGCGCCACGCTGCTCGCGAGCCTGCGCGAGTCGCTGGGGCTCACCGCGGCCAAGCGAGGCTGCGCGCAGGGCGCCTGCGGCACCTGCACCGTCCTGGTCGAAGGTCGGCCCGAGGTCTCCTGCCTGGTCGCGGTGGAGACCGTCGCGGGCCGCTCGATCCGCACGCTGGAGGGGGTCGCCGCCGGCGGTGAGCTGGACGAGGTGCAGAGCGCCTTCGTCGACTGCTTCGCCACCCAGTGCGGCTTCTGCACGGCTGGCATGATCATGGTCGCCGAGGCACTGCTCGACCGGAACCCCGATCCGAGCGAGGAGGACGTCGTCGAGGCGATCTCGGGCAACATCTGCCGGTGCACCGGCTACCGGCCCATCATGATCGCCATCCTGGAGGCGGCCAGACGTCGCCGCGAGCGGGGGGAGGCGGTGCCGCGATGACGTACCGGCTCGCCCCCATCGACACGAGCACCTTCGCCGCCGAACGCGCCGCCGCCAAGGTCACGGATGGCGACGACTTCACCGTCATCGGCTCGGCGGTCCAGCGCTCCGACGCGCGCGGGCACGTCACCGGGCGTACCGGGTTCTTCGAGGACGTGGCCCCGCCGCGGCTCGCCCACCTGAAAATGCACCGCTCGGCTCGGCACCACGCCAGGATCCTGGACGTGGACCTGACCGAGGCCCTGGCCGTGCCCGGCGTCCTGCGGATCCTCACCCACGCCGACATCCCGAACAACCTCTACACCCCGCTCAAGCTGATCGGCGTCGGGCCGGACGACGAGCCCATCCTGGCCGTGGACAAGGTGCGCTACCTCGGCGAGCCGATCTGTGCCGTGGTCGCCGAGACCGAGGCGGCCGCGCTGGAGGGCGCGGCCCGGATCAGGGTCGCGTACGAGAACCTGCCGCCGGTCTTCGACGTCGAGGAGGCACTGAAAGAGGGCGCGCCGCTGGTCAACGAGTACCACGGACAGAACCACTTCATCTACGAGGGCCACCACTGCCGGCGGATCCGGTTCGGCGACGTGGAGGAGGCGTTCGCGCGGGCCGACCACGTCTTCGAGTGGCGCTACCAGTCCGCGCCGATCGAGCAGGCTCCCGTCGAGACCACCGGCTGCGTCGTCGTCCCGCAGGCCGATGGGCGGCTGCGCATCCACTCCGACACCCAGGCGTGCTTTTTCACCCTGGACAACACCGCCCTGATCCTGGAGACGCCGTTCAACAAGTTACGCATCGTCGGCGGGACGGTCGGCGGCGGCTTCGGCGGCAAGGTGGACGTGGTGGTCGAGCCGGTCGCGTGCGTGGCCGCGATGCTGGCCGACCGCCCGGTCAGGTTCGTCTATGACCGAGCCGAGGAGATGCAGGTCTCCTCGCCGCGCGCGGCCGAGCGCATCTACATCAAGGACGCGGTCATGGACGACGGCCGGATCATCGGCCGCAAGGTCACGCTGTACGTCGACGCCGGCGCGTACGCCCGCCACAGCCCGTACGGCACCACCAAGGCTGCCGCGCACCTGCCCGGCCCCTACTCGATCCCGAACGTGTGGGCCGACTGCCACTGCGTGTTCACCAACCGCACGCCGTCCAGCGCCATGCGCGGCTTCGGCGTGACCATCGCCGACTTCGCGCTGGAGTCGCAGATGGACCGGATCGCCCGCGCCCTGGACCTGGATCCGCTGCGGCTGCGCCTGCTCAACGCCTACCGCGACGGGGACCTCAAGGCCCACCGCAAGGTCGCCGAGGGCACGGCCCTGATCGAAGTGATCCAGAAGGCGGCGGAGATGGCCGGGCACGAGCTGCCCGAGGCGTACCGCCGCATGTCCTCCACGACCCGAGAGGGGCTGTAGCGATGGCGAAGCTGCGCGGGCGCGGGTACGCCTCGGTGAACTACCCGACCGGCATGAACCTGGGCGGCGATCCCTCACAGGCGCTGATCCACGCCACGACCACGGGCACGTTCGTGATCTCGCTGTCCTCGGTGGACCTGGGCCAGGGCATCAAGACGATCGCCGCCCAGTGCGCCGCGGAGACGCTCGGCCTGCCGATCGAGAACGTGCTCGTCGACACCGCCGACACCGACACCGGCCCACACTGCATGGGCACCTTCGCCAGCCGCGGCACCCACCGCGTCGGCAACGCCGTCATCATGGCCGCGGCCGAAGCGCGCGGCGTGATGCTGGCGGTCGCCGCCGAGGAGCTGGAGGTCGACGCCGCGGACCTGGAGACCGACGGCACCGGCTTCATCCGGCTCAAGGGCGCGGAGGAGAAGCGCATCCACATCACCGATCTGGCGCTGGCCGCGCACTTCAAGCACGGACGGACGATCTCCGGCCGCGGCATCTACCTCAAGGAGCCGAGCGCGCCGGTGCCCGAGACGGGGGAGATGGACCCCGACTCCTGCCAGGCGCACGCGTGCACGGCCGCCGTCGTCGAGGTGGACGACGAGACCGGGGTGGTCGAGGTGCTGGAGCTGTACAACGCCTACGAGATCGGCCGGGCGCTCAACCCGGCCATGGCGACGCAGCAGGTGGAGGGCGGGGCCTGGATGGGCGTGTCGCACGCCCTGTTCGAGACCACCGAGCCGTACTACCCGTGGCGCGACCACGGGCCACGGGACTTCGCCGGGTACCTGATGCCCGGGCCCGCCGACATCCCCGTTCAGTACAGCCTGTTCCTGGAGCGCCCGGCCGCGAACGGGCCGTACGGCGCGAAGGGGATCGGTGAGATGACGGCGAACGCCCCGATCCCGGCCATCGCCAACGCGATCTTCGACGCCTGCGGCGTGCGCCTGGACTCGATGCCGTTCACCCCCGAGCGCGTCCTGCGCGGGCTGGACGCCCTGCGCGGCTGATGTCACCGGAAATCTGAGGAGGAACCATGTTGAAAGTCGTCTCGCTGCTCAAGCGCGCCGAGGGCCTGTCCCACGAGGAGTTCGCGAAGTGGGTGGTGGAGGACCACGTCGAGTTCGCCAGGAAGCTGCCCGGCCTGCGGAAGTACACGGTGAGCGTGACCAACGGCGACGGCGGGGCGTACGACTCGGTGAACGAGTTGTACTTCGACGACGAGGACGCCCGCGCCGCCGCGTTCGGCTCCGAGCACGGCAAGGCCGCGGCGGCCGACGCCGCCGCGCACACCTCCCAGCGCGTCCACCTGCTGACCACCGAGCACGCGCAATTGTGACCACCGACGGCGCCGCGCCCGGCCTCCTGCGCGAGCGCGAGCTGGCCGCCGCGCTGGAGGGGAAGGGCTACTTCGCCGACGAGGGGCTGTGCACGGCCATCCACCTGGCGCTGCGGCTGGGCCGGCCGCTGCTGCTGGAAGGCGAGCCGGGCGTCGGCAAGACCGAGGTCGCCTCGGTGCTCTCGCGCGTCACCGGCCTGGACCTGATCCGCCTGCAATGCTTCGAGGGGCTGGACTCCGGCCAGGCCCTCTATGAATGGGACTACCCCAAGCAACTTCTCCAGGTCCGGGTGGCCGAGAGCCGCGGCCAGGATGTCGGCGACCTGTACCGCGAGGAGTTCCTGCTGCGCCGGCCGCTGCTGCGCGCCGTGCAGGCCGAGCGGGGCGCGGTGCTGCTGATCGACGAGATCGACCGGGCCGACAGCGAGTTCGAGGCGTTCCTGCTGGAGTTCCTGGGTGACTTCCAGATCACGATCCCGGAACTGGGCACGGTACGCGCGCGCACGCCGCCGATCGTGGTGCTGACCTCCAACCGCACGCGCGAGCTGCACGACGCGCTCAAGCGGCGCTGCCTCTACCACTGGATCGCCTTCCCCGAGCCGGGCCGCGAGCGGGCGATCCTGCGCGCGGCGGTTCCCGGGATGGAGGAACAGGCGGCGGAGGGGCTGGTGCGGGCGGTGCAGCGCGTACGCCGGTTGCCGCTGCTCAAGCGGCCCGGCATCGCCGAGTCGGTGGAGTGGGGCCGCGGTGCGATGGCGCTTGCCGAGGGCGGTAGCCCGTGGCCCGTGGCACTGCGCCGGGCGCTCGGCCTGCTGATCAAGGACGAGGAGGACACCCGGCTGCTCCTCGCACATGCTGAGGAGGTGTTCGGCGATGCCTGACCCGGCCGCGCTCGCGGCGGACCACCTGTGGGGATTCCTGACCGCGCTGCGCGGCGCGGGCGTGCCCGCCGCGCCGACCAAGCGGGCGGACCTGCTGCGGACGATCGCCGAGTCCCCGCCGCCCGACCTGACCACGCTGTACTGGTACGCCCGGATTACCCTGCTCCAGGACGTGGGCGACCTGCCCGCCTTCGACCGCCTTTTCGACGCCTGGTTCCGGCGGGGCAGCCCCGGGCCCGCCGATCCGCCGCTCGAAGCAGACGACGGCGGCGCGCAGTCCCCCGGCGGCCCGGGCGAGGACGACCCGCCGCCCCGCGAGGTGCGGCCGGGCGACGGGATCGAGGCCAGCACCCTGAGCACTTACGGCACGCGAGAGTTCGGCCGCACCGGCGAACGGCGGCGCACGCTCATGCGCACGCTCGAAGCCGCCTGGCCCGCCGTGCTGCCCGCCGTCCCGTCACGGCGGCGCCGCCCGGCCCGGTCGGGGGACCGGCTGGACGTGCGGCACGCGTGGCGGCGCGCCCACCGCCACGACGGGGAGATCATCCAGCTGCGCCACCTCGCCCGCCCGCCGCGCCCGCGTCGTCTGCTGATCCTCATCGACGTCTCCGGCTCGCTACGGCGGCACACCCCGGATCTGCTCCGCGTGGCGCACACCGCGCTGCGCGCGGCACCGGCCCGTACCGAGGTGTTCACCTTCGGCACCCGGCTCACCCGGATCACCGCCGCGCTCTCACACCCGAACGCCGACCAGGCGCTGCGAGCCGTGTCGAGGCTGGTTACGGACGCCGACGGCGGTACGGCGATCGGCGCGGCACTGGAACGTTTCCTGGGCAACCCGCGTTTCGTGGCGCTCGCCCGCGGAGCGCTTGTGATCGTCCTGTCCGACGGGCTCGAACGCGGCGACCACGCCCCCATGGTGCGCGCCACGGCCCGCCTGTCGCGGCTCGGCCACCGACTCGTCTGGTGGTCCCCGCTGGCCTGTTCGCCGACCTACCGTCCCGCCACGCGCGCCATGGCCGCCCAGCTCCCGAGCCTGGACCACCTCGGCGGCGTCCGCGATCTGCGCACCGCGCTGGAGGAGGTCCGCCGCCTCCCCGCCGTCCTGTCCGGCCCCCGCCACCTCGTGGCGAGGCGCTGGTCCGCGCCACGACCCAGGGGAACAACGCGATGACCTCTTCTTTCTCCCACGGCCCAACGGGGATCGTCGACTCCCACCACCACATCTGGCGCGCCGCCGACCTGCCCTGGCTGCAGGGGGAGATGGTTCCGCGCATCTTCGGCCCGTACGAGCCGATCCGCCGTGACTATCTCGCGTCCGAGTACGCCGCGGAGGCCACCGCCTGCGGCATCGCCTCGGCGGTCTACGTCCAGGCCAACTGGCCGCTCGACCGCTGCGTGGACGAGGTGCGGTGGCTACGCGAGGTACACGCCGAGACCGGCTGGCCCACTGCCGTGGTGGGCTCCGCCGACCTGTTCGACGAGGGCGCGGTCGAGGTCATGCGCCACCAGGCCGCCATCACCCCGCTCGTCCGCGGCACCCGCCTGCAACTGCACTGGCACGAGCGGCCGGAGTTCCGCTTCGCCTCCGCCCCCGACCGGATGAAGGACCCCGTCTTCCGGCGTAACGTCGCCGCGCTCGCCGACCTCGGCTGGCTGTTCGAGCTCCAGGTGTTCCCCGCGCAGATGGCCGACGCCGCGGCGCTTGTGGACGACTTCCCCGGCGTGACATTCGTGCTCGTCCACGCCGGGATGCCGGTGGACTCAGGGCCGGCGGCCGTCGCCGAGTGGACCCGCGGCATGAGGCTCCTGGCCGCACGGCCCAACGTCGTGGTGAAACTCACCGGCCAGGGCACCTTCGTGCACCGCGTGGACCGGCCGCTGATCGAGAAGGTGACGGCCACCTGCCTGGACCTGTTCGGCTCCCGCCGCTGCATGTGGGGCAGCAACTTCCCGATCGAGAAGCTCTGGACCGACCTGGCCACCCTGGTCTCCACCTGGCAGGATGTGCTCTCCGGCCGATCCGCGGAGGAGATACGGGACGTGTTCGCCGCGACGGCCACCCAGGTCTACCGCCTGTGACCCGTTCCGCGACGCCCGGACCTGCTCCATCCGTTCCTCGATCCCAGGTGGTTCAGGTCGATGAATCGCTTCGGGTCCGTGATCGGACCCTGGAGTGCTCACTCCGATGCGCGGGACTCAAGGTCGCGACAGCAGCGGGTCGTCCACCGGCAGCAGCGGTTCGGCAGCTGGAAAGATCACGAACCAGAGTAACCCGACCAGGGCGACGGGAATGGGCACAGGACCCTCCAATCGATATCGTGACATGGGCGGTCGGCCCGACTTGGAGAGCGACTACTCGGGTGGGGGCGGCTTGTTCATGCGCTGGGGCGGGAGGCGTAGGGGAGCAGGGCCATCTCGCGGGCGTTCTTGATGGCCTTGGCGATCTGGCGCTGCTGCTGCACGGTGACGCCGGTGACCCGCCGGCTGCGGATCTTGCCCCGGTCGGAGACGAATTTGCGCAGCAGGTTGATGTCCTTGTAGTCGATGCGGTCGACGTACAGGAGCGGGTTGGGCTTCTTGCGCGGGGTGCGGCGGGGCTTCACGCGTTCTCCTTGATGTCGAGGATGGGGGCGAACGGGTCGTCGTAGCGGGTCCAGGCGTCGGGCCCTGCCTGTTCCTCCGCCTCGGTGAGCAGGCAGGAGTCGAGCAGCGCGCGAAAGTGAACAGGGTCGAGGTCGGGGCCGGCGAAGACCAGGTGCTGGACGCGGTCGCCGTGTTCGGTGTCCCAGTCCAGGTCGGCGGCCAGGCGGCGGGCAGGGGGGATCAGGTCCCAGGCGGCTCCGGGGAGCGCGGCCAGCCAGGGGCCCGCGTCCTCGACCGAGATGATCCCGGCGACGGCGTCCCAGGCCAGCAGCCTGCTGGGGTGGGTGGCCAGCCAGAAGCGGCCGCGTGAGCGTACGGACTCCGTCACCAGCTCGTCGACGGCCTCGAAGAGGCGGGCGGGGTGCAGCGGGCGGCGGCTGCGCCACACGGCGGTGGTGATCTCGCCGGTCTGGGCATCCGCGGGGAGCTGGGCGGTGGCGGGATCCACTCGTTCGGCCAGCTCGGCTACGCACACGGCCGCGCCGGTGACGGGCGGCAAGGCGTTGATCGAGTAGATCGGGGTGACGGGGGCGAGGTGGGCGAGCACCGCGTGCGACAGTTCCCGGTCATCCTCGTCGCCGCCGTGCAGCACCAGACCGGTGGCGTATTCGAGCTGGCGGGCCAGGACCTCGGCCAGGTAACGCTGGTCGCCGTCGGCCGCGGGCTTGCCGACCTCGGTGAGGCGTTCGCCGCGGGTGATGTCGTCGGGCATGGCCTCGGCGTCCAGCGCGGTGAGCACGGTGGTGAGCCGCAAGGTGTCCCGGGCTTCGTCGCAGGCGATGGCCTCGGCGACCGAGCGAGGTTCCACCGAGTCCCACAGGTCCACGATCAGCAGCGCGGAGACGGGCGCGAGCCTGAGGAGCTGGGGGAGCAGGTCCTCCCGCACGGTGCAGGTGATGCAGCCGTGGGCGAGTCGCACGTCGGCCGTGTCCAGCACGCCTGTCGTGTCGCGAACGCTGCGCCGGACGCGTCCCTTGGCGACCTTGCTCAGGTCGTGGTGGACGGCGACGGAGCCGGGATGCTCGGCCAGCAGCCGATCGACGGTGGCGGTGCGGGCGGTGCCGTGCAGGCCCGCGACGAGTACGACGGGGGTGGCCACTGAGCCTCCAATTGGCAAAACGAAAATCGTTGTCGTTATCATGGCACAACTTCCCAGGTGGAAAGGAACCACTTTGGCCAGAAATGAGGTGCGTCCCGTGATCAAGCTCCGATCGACGGCCGGCACCGGATACACGTACGTGACCAGGAAGAACCGGCGGAACACCCCCGACAGGCTGACCCTTCGCAAGTACGACCCGACCATCCGCCAGCACGTGCTGTTCCGGGAGGAGCGATGAAGAAGGGCATCCACCCCGGCTACCGGCCGGTCGTCTTCCGCGATCCCGGCGCGGACTTCGCGTTCCTCACCCGCTCCACCATGACGAGTGACAAGACGATCGAGTGGACCGACGGCAACACCTACCCGGTGGTGGACGTCGACGTGTCCTCGGCGAGCCACCCCTTCTACACCGGCCGCAGCCGCGTCCTGGATACCGCCGGCCGCGTCGAACGGTTCAACCAGCGCTACGGAAGGACCTGATGTCCGCGCACTGCCAGCTCACCGGCGTCAAGCCGGTCTTCGGCAACAACGTCTCCCACTCCCACCGCCGCACCCGCCGGCGCTGGAACCCCAACATCCAGCGGCGCCGCTACTGGCTGCCGAGCGAGGGCCGCCACGTCCGGCTGACGCTCAGCGCCCGAGCGATCAAGACGATCGACCGGATCGGCATCGACCAGGCGGTGGCGCAGATCCGGGCCCGAGGAGAGAAGGTCTGATGGCCAAGAAGAGCAAGATCGCGGCCAACGAGCGGCGCAAGGCCGTAGTCCAGCGCTACGCGGAACGCCGGGCCGAGCTGAAGGAGATCATCCGCACCGGCACGCCGCAGGAGCAGGCTCAGGCCATGCGAGAGCTGGCCCGCCAGCCGCGCGACGCCAGCGCCACCCGGGTACGCAACCGCGACTCCGTCGACGGCCGTCCCCGCGGGCATCTCACCAAATTCGGCCTCTCACGCGTCCGTTTCCGCGAGATGGCCCATCGGGGCGAGCTGCCGGGTATCACGAAGGCGAGCTGGTAGCCGTGGCCGTACCCAAGCGCAGGACCTCGCGCGCCAACACCCGGCACCGCCGCAGCCAGTGGAAGGCCGCCGTACCCGACCTCGTCCCGATCACCGTCAACGGGCGGCGACTCCTCGTGCCCCGCCGTCTCGTCCGCGCCTACCAGCGGGGACTGATCACAGCGGAATGAGGTGACCCGGTCACCGGGCCATCAGCCGTGTATGGGACAAGCCGGTCGCGGCACACGGACAGGGCCCGGTGGCCGTCGCTCTTGGCTGCGACCGGTCATGTCGCCTGGCCTCCACGGTCTTTCACCAGCCGAGTAGTCAGAGGCAGCGTTGGCGGGTTTGCGCTGGCCCAGGCTCTGGCAGGAGAGCAGGCAGTGGTATCGGGGCGTCGTGACGCAGAGGGCACCGCGCTTTGAGGTGGCGTCCAGCTCGTCCATCTTGCGTTCGCTGAGGAGGCGTCGGAAGGCGCCCGGCTATCGGCGGACCATCACCCAGTGCTGGTCGCTGCTGGTACGCAGGCATGGCGCCGCGGAGATCTCCCATGGACGTCGCGGGTTGTGGTACAGGCAGGTGTTACGCAGGTGCTTCCATTTGATCTGGACCACCGTGTCCCACACGCCCTCCTTGACCACGGGGAAGGCGAACTGCTGGCGCTTGAGGTCGCTGCCGCACCGCCCCACCTGGACGGCGGTGCCTTTGGGCGTGCCCAGGCAGTACGTGCGCCCTTGGTAGGTGACGGCCAGTTGGGAGCGGGCTGTGCGCTTCCAGAGGTACCCGTCGAACTCGGTGGACGGACAGTAGTTGGCCTGGGCACGGAAGCCCAGCTTGGCCGGGGTGCGGTCGACGGCGTAGGTCAGGCAGCGGTCATCGTTCTTGATCAAATAGGCCTTCGCCGCCGCCAGCGTGGGGGAGGGGGTGAGCGCGGCCGGGATGGTCACGGCGAGGACGGCCGCGGTCTTTAATCGTCTGCTCATGGCAAGGCATGCTACGACGATCTTCCCGTCCGGCGACGCCGGATGGGCCCCCACCGCGCCCGAGTACGGCCGCGTGCGGAGTGTCACCGTTGGGCGGGTGGTGCTGGTGCGCCCTCGAGCCGGGGACATCATCGCCAAGAACTACGACCGGATCATCAAGTACCTTTTCCACGTCGATCTTGCCCCACTCCTGTCCCAGGATCTCGATGCCGGCCAGGTCGAGATCCTTAAGGTTCGAGTCGGTCTTGACCGACTCATCGGCGTAGATGCCGACCGGCTTGATGCCGAAGGACATCAACGCGGCCGCCTCGCCCGCGTGCGCGATGATCCGCGTCGGGGTCTTGTCCGCCTTGATTACCTTGCCGGACCCGTCGGTGAACGACCATGGGCCGGCGGGTGTGGCGGAGGCCGCGGTGGTGTCTCCAGAGCCGCAACCCGCGAGCACAACGCTCAGGGCCGCGAGTACCAGGAGCGGACGCCATGCGCGCATGGTGGAGCTTCCGTTCTCGTATTGGGTGAATCCCGGGGGAAGTAGTTAGGAAAGGCTAACCATAGTCGTGGCCTTTTGGCTAGCCGAGATCTCGTTGCGCTTGTAGGCCAGGTAGGACGTGGTGAAGCCCTTGCCGAGCAGGTCGGTCAGCTCGGCGTCGGCCTCGAAGGCGTCGAGCGCGTCGGCGAGGGTCATGGGCAGGACGGCGGCGCGGGAGGTGTCGTAGCCGCAGCCCTCCAGGGGAGGGGGCGCTTCCTGCCTGGCCCGTACGCTGCGGCGATGCTGAGCGTGTTCGTAGATGCCCGCCATCCGGCAGACGTCTCCTGCTTCATCGGTAATTCTCTCTACAGGAGACTTCCGTATCGCAATGGGAGTGTGGCAAGTTGGAGGAGTGTGCGGACGAAGAGGCGAGGAGGATCCCATAGTCACCGTGGAGACAGACCGTGCTCTCGACGCTCTGCCGGACCAGTGCGGGGTGGTGGGTGTCGGGCGCATGGGGGCCGGTATCGCCCATGCCTTGCTGATGGCCGGTAGCGTGGTCACGCTGGTGGAGCGTGACGGCCCGGCTGCGGCCGCTGGGCGCGACCGGGTGGCGCGAGCGGTTGCGGGCAGCGCCAAGCGCGGTCTGGTCGAGAACGCCGACGGGGTGATGGATCGCCTCGCCGCGGCGACCGGACATGCCGGACTGGCTGGCAGCGGGCTGGTGATCGAGGCGGTGCCCGAGGACCTCGACCTCAAACTCGTCACCCTGCGCGCCATTGAGGAGGCGGTCGGCCCCGGGGCGGTCATCGCCTCCAACACCAGCAGCATCTCTCTCGACACGCTCGCTGAGGCGTTCGCCAGGCCTGAGCGCTTTCTTGGTCTGCACTTCTTCAACCCCGTCCCGGCGAGCAGGCTCGTCGAGGTGGTCATCGGGGCCGCCACCGACCCGGCCCTCCGGGACCGGGCGATCGCCTGGGTGCAGGCCCTCGGCAAGACCGCCGTGGTCGTCCGCAACGCGCCCGGCTTCGCCAGCAGCAGGCTCGGTGTCGTGCTCGGGCTGGAGGCGATCCGCATGGTCGAGTCCGGTGTCGCCACAGCCGAGGACATCGATACCGCGATGACACTTGGATACGGGCATCCGACAGGCCCGCTGCGCCTCACCGACATGGTGGGCCTCGACGTGCGCCTGGGCATCGCCCGCTACCTCGAGCGCGAACTGGGCTCCCGCTTCGCCCCGCCCGACCTGCTTGTCCGGCTCGTCGAGCAGGGCCACCTGGGGCGCAAGACCGGCAAGGGCTTCTACGACTGGAGCGCGACATGAGCACCTTGGAGAGCTACCTCGAAGGGACCTGGCGCGCCGGTGGCGGCGAGGGCGTCCCCGTCGCCGACGCCCTGCCGCCGGGAGTGATCCAGCTCGTCGCGGGAAGCATTCCGGGACTGTTCGACCTGCTCGGCGGGCAGGACCACATCGGGTTCACAGGGTCGGCGGCCACGGCCGCCCGGCTGCGGTCCGACCCGGCGGTCCCCGCCGCTCGGCGCGCTCGTCGGCCTCGCCCAGCGTGAGGACGTCCGTGCCGCGGTCACGCGGCTCGTGGCGGCCGCGTCGATCGTGTACGGCGACCCGCACAAGGTCGAAGTGGCCTTCAGCGCACCGCTCTCCAAGGCAGTACGAGAACGCTCGACACGATCATCAATAAGAACTTGCAGGAGGAGCCATGACCATCGACTCCCGTACAGGCGCGGCTCCCGCGCCCACCGGCCCGCTCAGCCGCGTGGACTACAGCGAGCGCATCCCCAACAACGTGGACCTCGCGGGCGACCGCCGCCTGCAGAGGGCGCTCGAAGGCTGGCAGCCGAAGTTCCTGGACTGGTGGAAGAAACTGGGCCCGGGCCTGCCGACCAAGGATGTCTACCTGCGCACGGCCGTGGCCGTGGGGCGTGACGGCTGGGCGCACTTCGACCACGTCCCCATGGACGAGTACCGCTGGGGGATCTTCCTGGCCGAGCGCGACCCCGACCGCAAGGTGAACTTCGGCAAGCACAAGGGCGAGCCCGCCTGGCAGGAGGTGCCCGGTGAGCACCGGGCCGACCTGTTGCGGCTGATCGTGGTGCAGGGCGACACCGAACCCGCCTCGGTCGAGCAGCAGCGCGTCCTCGGCAACACCGCGCCCAGCATCTACGACCTGCGCAACCTGTTCCAGGTCAACGTGGAGGAGGGCCGCCACCTGTGGGCGATGGTCTACCTCCTGCACGCCTACTTCGGCAGGGAGGGCCGGGAGGAGGCCGAGCAACTGCTCAAGCGCAACTCCGGCGACCTCGACGCGCCGCGCATCCTGGCCGCCTTCAACGAGGCGACCACCGACTGGCTGCAGTTCTTCATGTTCACCTACTTCACCGACCGGGACGGCAAGTACCAGCTCGGCACCCTCAAGGAGTCGGCGTTCGACCCGCTGGCGCGCACGTGTGAGTTCATGCTCAAGGAGGAGGCCCACCACATGTTCGTGGGCACCACCGGGGTGCAGCGGGTCCTGGAGCGCACCGCCGAGCTCATGCGGGAGCACGGCACGGCCGACGTCTTCCCGTTCGGCGGCATCTCGCTGGACGTCATCCAGAAATACCTGAACTTCCAGTTCTCCGTCTCGATGGACCTGTTCGGCTCGGAGCAGTCGACCAACGCCGGCAACTACTACACCTCAGGGCTGAAGGGCCGCTGGATGGAGACCCGGCGCAAGGACGACCACGTCCTGCTGGAGGCCACTCGTGAGCTGCGTTACCTTGAGGACGGGCAGATCAGGACCAAGACCGTGCCGATGCTCAGCGCGCTCAACCTCGACCTGCGGGACGAATACGCCGCCGACTGCGCCCACGGCGTGCGCCGCTGGAACCAGGCGCTGGAGGACGCCGGGCTCAGCGAGCGGCTGTACCTGCCGCACGAGGGCTTCAACCGCAAGGTCGGCGTGTACGCCGGCCACCCCATCACCCCGCACGGCGAGATCATCGACGAGGACACGTGGCAGGCCAGGGCCGCCGAATGGCTGCCCACGCCGGAGGATCGCGAGCGGGTCGCGTCCCTGATGGTCCCCGAGTACGAGTACGGCAAGTTCGCCGGCTGGATCGCCCCACCGAAGACTGGCATCAACGACCAGCCGGTCGAGTTCGACTATGTGCACCTGGCCGACGAGGGCCTGATCTAGTGCCGGACGGCGGCGTCCTGGTCCATGCGGTCCCACTCGGCCTGGGCGCGCCGGTGCCACCGGTCGTGCAGGTCGTGGAAGACGGCCGCCGCCCGGGGGCCGGGCCAGGCGTGGTCGAGCAGCTCGGCGGGCAGGTCGGGGTCGAGGAACGGGAAGTGCCGCCACTCCTGGATCAGGAGCAGTTGGTTGACGAGCGCCTCGCGGTCACACGAGTTCGCCCGGCCCTCGAACCCCTCGATGAAGCGCACGTAGCGCTTCTCCACGTCGTCGAGGTCCCATGCAGCGTTGATCAGCTTGGCGGTGTCGCCGATCCCGGCCGACGGGCCTGTCCAGGCGTAGGCCCGTTCGGTGAGATCCAGCTCCTGGATGACCTCGCGAACGGCGGCCTCCTTGGACGCGTCGGGAATGACCCAGAGGGCGGGGGAGGGCGAGCCGAGGCCGAGCCAGGTGAGCTTGGTACGCAGCCGGTGGCGGAGCTGCCGTTGGGTCTCCGGCACGCCGGCGGTCAGGACCAGCCACCGGCCGTCCCACGCGCGCGGCTTGCGCATGAAGCCGTAGATGCGCTCGGTGCCCTCGCGCAGCAGCCGGTCGCCGGCCTCGGTCAGATTCCAGCGAACTTTCCGGCCGTACCGCACCGACTCCAGCAGGCCTTCGCCCGCGGCTCGCGAGAGCGCCTGCCGCGCGGACTTCTCCTCGACACCCAGGGCGCCGAGCGCGTTGATCAGGGCACCCGTCCAGGTTTCGCCCTGGCGCGGGAGCACGAACTCGCCGAGCACCGTCAGCAGCAGCGAACGGGCGCTGGCCGAGGACCTCTCGCGCTGGTGCTCGGCGATCCCGGCCGTCGGACCGATATCCGTGGGCGAATCGCGCGGGGCCACGTCTGCTCTCCTGTCGTTCGACGCGTTGATAACGCGCATTCTGCCAGGTTAGGCATACCTAAGCGTAACTGCAGTTCGGTTCACCTACAGAAGTTCCAAGGTCGACATTAAATACTACAAGATCTTGACGCTATATCTAGTAAACGTAGAATATTAGTGGAAAACCCCCTTTCAACGGAGCGTGCCTTGACTGTCATGGCTGAAACCACGAACCCGGCTCCGCCGGTGGTCCGCTTCGCGACCTCCCCGGACCGCTACCGCCACTGGAAGCTCGAGGTGGTCGGGGCGGTGGCCACCGTCACGCTCCGCGTGGACGAGCACGGCGGTCTCGTCCCCGGCTACGAGCTCAAGATGAACTCCTACGACCTCGGCGTCGACATCGAGCTGTACGACCTCGTCCAGCGGCTGCGTTTCGAGCACCCCGAGGTCAGGGCGGTCGTGCTGACCGGCGGCCTGGACCGGATGTTCTGCGCCGGGGCCAACATCCGGATGCTCGCCCAGTCCACACATGCCTGGAAGGTGAACTTCTGCAAGTTCACCAACGAGACCCGCAACGGCATCGAGGACGCCACCGAGCACTCCGGCCAGACGTGGATCGCCGCGCTCAACGGCACCGCCGCCGGCGGCGGGTACGAGCTGGCACTGGCCTGCGACCAGATCGTCCTGGTCGATGACGGCTCCTCGGCCGTCTCCTTGCCCGAGGTGCCGCTGCTCGGCGTGCTGCCGGGCACCGGGGGCCTGACCCGCGTGGTGGACAAGCGGCACGTGCGCAAGGACCGCGCCGATGTGTTCGCCACCAAGGCCGAAGGCTTCCGAGGCCGCACCGCTGTCGAGTGGGGCCTGGTCGATGCCGCCGTCCCCCGCAACGCCATGGACGTGGAGATCGCAAGGCGCGTCGCGGATGCGGTGGCGGCGTCTGGGCGGCCCTCGGACGCCGAAGGCATCGCCCTGACACCACTCGACCGCAAGGATGAGGGTGACACCATCACCTACCCCTATGTCTCCGCACGCATCGACCGAGCTCATCACCGCGTCGAAATCATCGTGTCCGGCCCGCACGACGCCCCACCGGCCGACGCCTCAGCGGTGCTCGCCCAGGGGGCCGGCTATTGGCCGCTGGCCATGACTCGCGCATTGGACGACCTGATTCTCCACCTGCGGACCAATGAGCTGGACCTCGGCATCTGGGTCGTGCGCGCCGTGGGAGACGACGAGCGGGTGCTGGCCTACGATGCACAGCTGCGTGAGCTGGCTGACGAGTGGTTCGTCAACGAGGTGCGTCACTACTACAAGCGCACGCTCAAGCGGCTCGACGTCACCAGCCGCAGCCTCATCGCCGTCATCGAGCCCGGCACCGCCTTCGCCGGGCTACTGGCCGAGCTCGCCCTGGCCGCCGACCGGCAGTACATGCTGGACGGCGTCTACGAGGACCGCGACGACGACGCGGCCCCCGCCACCGTCGTCCTCACCGCGTCGAACGACGGCGACTTCCCGATGGGCAACGGCCTGTCCCGCCTCCAGTCGCGCTTCTGGGGTAAGGGTGAGGACCTCCACGCCGTCCGCGCCAGGGTCGGGGAACCGCTGGAGGCCGCGTCAGCTGATGAACTCGGTCTGGTCACCATGGCCCTGGACGACATCGACTTCGAAGAAGAGCTCCGAATTGTCTTCGAGGAACGTGCCTCATTGTCGCCAGATGCGCTGACCGGCATGGAGGCCAATCACCGCTTCGTCGGCCCGGAGACGCTGGAGACCAAGATCTTCGGTCGGCTCACCGCCTGGCAGAACTGGATCTTCACCCGCCCCAACGCCTCGGGCCCCGACGGCGCCCTGCGCCGCTACGGCACCGGCCGCAAGGGCGACTTCGACCTTGAGCGGGTGTGACCATGAGCGGCACGGACCATCTGGTGTGCGACGGCGACGCACCGCTTGCGGCCCCGGCCGGAATCATCTCGTCGACGTGGGCGGAGCTGGTCGCAGCGGGGGAGCGGGAACCCGGTGAGCGGCGTGAGCCGGCCAGCACACTGGAGGATTCGTGGGCACTGTGGCTCTACACGTCCGGCACCACCGGCGCTCCCAAAGGCGCCATGCACCGCCACGCCAACATCCGGCACGTCTGCGAGACCTACGCTGACCGGGTCCTGGGCATCAGGTCCGACGACATGTGCCTGTCCGTCGCCAAGCTCTTCTTCGCCTACGGCATCGGCAACTCCATGTTCTTCCCCCTGTCCGCAGGGGTGGCGACAGCGCTGGAGCCGCGCCGCCCGGCTCCCGCCGTGATCGCCCATCGCCTGGCCGCCGACAGGCCGACGCTATTCTTCGCCGTCCCCACCTTCTATGCCGCGCTACTCGCCGCCGGGCTACCGGAGGATACCTTCAAGTCCGTACGGCTGAGCGCCTCGGCGGGGGAGGCCCTGCCCGCGCCGCTGCAGGAGAGATTCACCCACCGTTTCGGCGTCGAGATCATCGACGGCATAGGCTCCACTGAGGCGTTGCACATCTTTCTGTCCAACGAACCTGGTGACATCCGCCCAGGGACCACGGGCCGACCGGTGCCCGGCTACGACATCGAACTCCGCGACGCCGAAGGGGCAAGGGTGCCAGATGGTCAGCCCGGCGCCCTGCATGTGAGAGGCGAGTCCATCGCCCTCGGCTACTGGCGGCGCACCGAGGCCAGCCGCACCGTGTTCGCGGGGAGTGGCTCAATACCGGCCGGCGGTCAAGTCAGCGCCATGTACCCGGAGAAACAGATCTACGACATCGCCGGGTTTCCCACCGTTTCCGGCCGCAAACTCAACGCCAACCTGGTCCAGCAGGCGGCGCCCTACGAGCCGGCGTACCTGCTCGGTGAGGAGGCTCAGCGGCTCGAACGCTTGCCTCATGCGGCTCAAGGCCTCGCCCGTCGAGATCGTCACCAACGCCCAGGTCACCGTCACCATGGGCGGTGACCGGCTGGAACGGATCGAGCTGAGCACGGGGCAGACCCTTCCGTGCCAGCGGCTCGTCGCGGCGCTCGGCTTCACCGCCAACCTGGGGCCGCTCCGTGAGTGGGGGCTCGACCTGCACGACAACCGCCACCTGGTCGTCGACTCGGCGATGCGCACCAACGTGCCCGGCATCTTCGCCGCCGGTGACATCGCCGACTACGACGGCAAGGTCCGCCTGATCGCGGTCGGCTTCGGCGAGGTGGCCACGGCCGTCAACAACGCCGCCGTGCACCTCGACCCCGCCGCCCAGTTGTTCCCGGAGCGCTCGACCGATCAGCCTGTCCCGGCCTGACCAGGAGTTCCGCATGCCGTACGCCATCGCCGCACCCTGCATCGACGTCATGGACAAATCGTGCGTCGAGGAGTGCCCGGTCGACTGCGTCTACGAGGGGGACCGCAAGCTCTACATCAACCCCAAGGAGTGCATCGACTGCGGCGCCTGCGAGCCTGTCTGCCCTGTCGAGGCGATCAGCCAGGACCGGCGCATCCTCGACGAGTACACTGCGTTCGTCGAGGATAACCGGCGCTTCTTCATCGAGGTCCTGCCGGGACGTGATGTGCCCCTGGGCGCCCCCGGAGGCTCACACAAGACGGGCCGGATCGGCGTGGACACACCCATGGTCACGGATCACGCATGATCGACGGCATGCCGCTCATCGACGCCCACGTCCACGTGCCGGTGCTCGGCACCCTCAAGCCCGCCTGGCTGCGGTGGGCCCGCGACTTCGGCGCCGACGGCGTCCTGGAGGAGGTCTGGGACGCCGCCGGCCGTCCCCGGCCCGACCGGCTGGACGAGCTCTTCGCCGCTCAGGGCGTGGACGTGGCGCTGCTGCTGTGCGAGTACAGCCCCAAGGCCACCGGCACGCAGGCGTTCGAGGACCTGCTGCCGATCGTCGAGCACAACCCGGCCCGCTTCCGCCCGGTCGCCAACGTCAACCCCCACCTGCACTTCCCGCTCGCCGACGAGGTGCGCCGCCAGCTCGGCCTCGGGGCCGCCGCGCTCAAGCTGCACCCGGTGCACGGTGGGTTCCGCTGCGACGACGCGGCCCTGTATCCGTCCTACCACGTGCTGGAGGAGCGTGGCGTGCCACTCGTCGTACACTGCGGCACCAGCTCCTTCCCCGGCGCGGCCAACGAGAACGCCGACCCGCGCTTCCTCATCCCGGTCGTGCGCGACTTCCCCGGCCTGAACGTGGTGCTGGCGCACGGCGGGCGCGGCTGGTGGTACGACGCCGCCGCCTTCCTGGCCCTGTCCAACGACACCGTCTGGCTGGAGCTGTCCGGCCTGCCGCCCAAACGGCTGCCCGAGTACTACGCCCGCCACGACCTCACCCGCCTCGCCCGCAAGTGGATCTTCGGCACCGACTGGCCCGGCGTGCCCGGCACCGCCGCCAACGCCCGAGCCGTCGCCGGCCTGCTGCCCGACGACGTGGCCGCCGCCGTGCTCGCCGGGAACGCCACGAAGGTGTACGCCGGCCTGCGAGCGGAGGAGTGACCCGGATGCCCATCTACGCACCGCGAGCTGCTCGACCAAGTGCTCGACAAATGGTCGCTGCAGGTGCTCGACGAGCTATGCGAGAGGCCCTCGCGCTTCAATGAGCTACGCCGAGCGATCCCCGTCGTGACGCAGAAGTCGCTCACGGCGACGCTGCGGCGCCTCGAGCGCAACGGGATGGTCGAGCGTGTCATCGCAAGCTCGCGACCCATCGCCGTCGAGTACCGCATCACGCCGCTCGGAATGACACTCCAAGAACTCATCGACGCACTCCTGCACTGGACCACCGTCAACATGCCCGACGTCCCGCGCGCACGCGCGCTTCGACGACGAGGCATAACGGCGGTCTTCGGCCGCCCAGGTAGATGCTTGACCTGCTTGGCGTCGGCCAGAACGCAGTTGAAGCCCTCGGCCTCCAACCGGAAGAACGGCGCCTTCCAGTAGTCACCCGTTGCCTCCATCGCGACGTCGCCAGACGGCGCCCGACCATCGCGACGCAGGAATCCGGCACCACCATGACGATCGCCGAAACCGACCGAACCTCGAAACCGGACCCTTCAGGTACGGCGCGTCAGCACCGCATCTTCACGCCGGAACCGGCGTCACGCAGCGATACAAGGACTCAAGAGATATTTGTTACATGGTGTGAGGCTCGCGACGCGCCCGTCAGGTCGGTTGATTCGCTCGCTTGCTTACCGGTCGGTCGTTAAGCTACGGTCAATCATTGAACGAACGCCCGGTCAGTTGATCTTCTTGCTGAAGCGGTCGTCGCGTCGAAGACAGCTCCTGAGAGGACTTCAGCCCATGAACACCCCCGCACGAATCGCCATCGTCGGCGCTGGCCCCGGCGGCCTGTTATGCGCTCGTGTCTTGCAAGAACACGACATCGAGGTCACCGTTTACGAAGCCGATGCCTCGGTAGACGCCCGTGACGCGGGCGGCACTCTCGACTTGAAGGCCGACTCCGGGCAGATCGCTTTGGAAGACGCCGGCCTGCTCAAGGACTTCATGGCGCGCGCCAGGCCCGAAGGTCAGGCCAAGAGCAGGCTCGACCAGCACGGTACCGTCCTCAGCGCGTTCGTTCCCGAAGAGGACGACATCGCCGCGTCGGAGATCGACCGCGGGCAGCTTCGCGCCCTCCTTGCCGAGCATGTGCAGCCCGGCACTGTGAAATGGGGACACAAGCTCCAGGCCGTGACCCCGCTCGGGAACGGCACCCACCGCCTCGAATTCGGCAACGGTACGCTCGCCGAGGCGGACCTGGTCATCGGTGCCGACGGCGCCTGGTCCCGGGTGCGCCCACTCATCAGCCAGGCCGTGCCGCAGTACAGCGGCGTCTCGTTCGTCGAGGTCCGCTTCGAGGACGTCGACGAACGCCACCCTCGGGTGGCGGCGCTCGTGGGTGATGGCCACATGTTCGCCAGCGACAACGACGGGCGGGGCATCATTCTGCAGCGCAACAGCAACGGTCACGTGCGCGGCTACGTGGCCATGCGCGCCGAGCTGGACTGGTACGACAAGGCCGGCGTCGATCTTGACGACCAGGTCGGTGTACGGCAGTTCCTGCTCAAGGAATTCAAGGGCTGGGCTGATGAAATGCTGCGCTTCATCAACGATAACGACGGTGCCTTCATCAACCGGCCGCTGTGGACCCTGCTGGCCCCGCTCACCTGGGAGCACACCGCAGGCGCGACGCTGCTCGGCGACGCGGCCCACCTCATGGCCCCCTGGGGCGGATTCGGTGTGAACTTCGCCATGCTCGATGGCGCGGAACTCGCCCGTGCGCTCGCCGAAGAGCCCACCATCGATTCGGCTGTCGCCCGATACGAGGCAGGCATGTTGCCCCGCTCCGGGGAGCACGCCGTCGGCGCCAACGACGCACTCGAGCGGTTCTTCGCCACCAGGGATTTCGATCCCTCCCAGATCCGGGACCACGCGGCGGAACACCGGGAGTCCGTCGCCGCCGCCGCCGAGTACCGTCGTCGAAACCCCGCCGCCACACCGGGAGAGACGCCAGGCAGCGCCTGGACGCTGAAGTTCCAGACGCCCCGCGGTGAGCAACTGGCGAAACTGGTCCTCGACATGACCGCGAGCACTCTGACCGGAAGCCTCAACGACGCCCCGATCGAGGGCGGCCAGATCAACGGCAGCGACATCAGTTTCAGCGCTCGGCTCACCACGCCGTTCAAAATGAAGGTCAAGTGCGCCGCCTCGATCGACGGGGACACGATGACCGGCAAGGCGAAGTCGACTCTGATGACGATCGACTTCACCGGCACGCGAGAGGCCGCATAAGCACCTCCCTCATGCGATGACAGTCGACACGTCCTGAGGCGGTTCCACGCTTTGCCGGACACCTCTGGTGACCTGCCCCGCGAAAGTGCGCAGGACCTGTTGGCCCCGTAGGCGAAGGACCGTGAGCCGCGCGGGGCCTCGAGGCAAGGTCGATCAGACCGCTGGTCGAGAGCGGGGGAGCGCCGAAGCGAGTCGGCGCGTATGAGGCGGCGGTGCCGGCTGTCCGTGCTGCGTCAGCGGTATTGGGCAGTGCTAGGACGCGGACGACGATCCGGTGCCGCGACGCATGAGGACATGAGACCCACGGAAACAGTTTCCAGGGTGACGAAGGGAGCATCGATGGTAAGGACCAAGGCTGCCGGCCGACGCGACGGTGGCGGCACGCGTACAGAGATCCTGCGTGTCGCACTGAGGCTTTTCACTGAGAAGGGTTACGAGGCGACATCCACCCGAGACATCTCAGAAGCGCTCGGCCTCACCAAGTCGTCGCTCTACTACCACTTCCGCAGTAAGGAAGAGATCCTTGGAAGTCTCGTCGCAGAGCGCCGCCATGATCTGGACGAGCTGGTCGAATGGATCACTGCGCAGCCCCGTACCCCCGATCTACCGTTGCAGGCGGTGCTGCGGTGGGTAGAGGGCACCACACCCGAGCGCCTCCAAGTCATGCGCCTCGCACAAGTCAACCAGCCGATCATGCGTCGGCTGGCTGCCAGTGATCAAGACCCCCGTGCGGCGTTCGAGACCGTTATCGACCTCCTGGTCGACGACGACGCCAGCACGCAGGACCGCCTGCTGCTGCGGATGGCCTTCGACACCGCGAGCGCCGCACTCCTTGCGTCGCGAGGAACCGGTGTCAGCCCCGACGACGTCATTGAGACCGCCCGCCGTGCAAGCCTTGCGCTTGCGCACGCGTTCACGCAGGCGAACACAAGCCGTAGCCAGCCCACTTCCGGCGCCCCGTCACACTGCTCGGCTGGCCTGAACCAGGTCAACGCCGCAACTGAAGAGGAGCAGGGCATCAAGAGGGCGGCATCCAGTGTCCGTGGCCATGTAAAAGTCCCCACAGGTGGCCAGTTCGAGGTCACCACTGGTGGCCGGTTTAGGTCCCCACTTCTGCTTCGCGTTGTCCGCGTGTCGTGAGGAGGGGTGTGCCCTGAGCGGTGA
>NZ_JBICRM010000035.1:0-100847 GCF_043197025.1 Nonomuraea marmarensis | reverse complement strand
CGTCTTGACCCGTCAGGTCGATCTCTCCTGCTCATAGGCCAGGAGGACACACAGGAAAAACGGCACCAAACCATCAGCATTCGGGCCGGTGTGGCTGCAAAGCCTTGACGGGCCGTTTCATATCAGACCTGAGCATTTCATCTCCAATGTGAGGCGTTGACAGCGCAGGGATTCGACCAGCGTGGTGCGCTCGTCGCCCAACGCTGGTCCGTTCTCACGCGGGTCGTCGTCAGACGGCTTACCGTCCGCGGTGAACATGTCGGCTCGTCGGGTCGTAGCCATGGCCGCAATCATCGGCGATGCGCATGGCGGCCGACAAGCGAATAACGACACCTGCACTCATGGTCAACGGGTTCGGGCACGCCCCACTCATGATCACTCAGGGTGACCACCACCTTGCGCGGAAAGGCTCACTGTGTGCAACGGCACGGCCTGACAGTCCCGACGATTCCAAGCCTCACATCTTGGCCGTGCTGCCCCCAATGTTGCGGTGGCCCGGGCTCTTGACCGTTCTCTATTCTCGGTTCACCGCCCGGAGCTTGGAGGGTCCGGGGGGTGCATACGCCGTCCTCGTAGGCACTCCGCGCCACAAGGAGCCGCCGAATCCTGGTACCGCTGCGGAGATGGGCCTGCCCCTCCGAGGACGGCACCCATTCGGCACAGCCGGTGGGGCGGGTCGGCGTCAGTCGGCGGTGAAGTAGTGACCGTCTTCGAGGTCGGCGATCAGGCCGGGGTGGACCGGCTCCCAGTCCAGCAACTGCCTGGTGTCCGCGTTGGGCATCGTGACGTCGAGCGTGATGAACGGGAAGGCATTGAAGTGGTCGGCGACCTGCTCGGCCGGGATGCTCACGGCCGGGACGTTCAGGTGACGGCCGATGGTCTCGGCGATCTCGCGCACCGTGATGCCCTCTTCGGTCGCGGCGTACAACTGCGAGCCGGCCGGGGCGCTCTCCAGCGCCAGCCGGTAGAGGCGGCCGACGTCCAGGACGTGACCAGCGGGCCAGCGGTTGGCGCCATCGCCGACGTAGCCGGACACGCCCGTGTCGCGGGCAATCTTGATCAGCGTTGGGATGAAGCCGGTCCTGTCCCGCGTGCTGTGCGTGACCGGCGGGATCGCGACGAGCACGGTCCGCACGCCGCGTTCGGTGAATGCGGCGATCGCGCTCGCTACGGCGGAGCGGGGGTTGGCGTCGATGGCCGCGTCGCGCTTCGCGTCGCCGGTGTGCGTCAAGCCGACGCCGAAGAGGGCCTTG
Source organism: Nonomuraea marmarensis (assembly GCF_043197025.1). NCBI lineage: Bacteria > Bacillati > Actinomycetota > Actinomycetes > Streptosporangiales > Streptosporangiaceae > Nonomuraea > Nonomuraea marmarensis. The sequence goes on along the minus strand of NZ_JBICRM010000035.1, from coordinate 99,594 downwards.
CCCGTGCCGGCCAGCGCGTCGCCGAGTGTCTGCACCACAGCCAGGTCGGCGGCCGCCGCGTCGGCGAACTTTCCGGCGGCGATGGCGTCATGGTTGAACGCGAGATGGATGACCGCGTCTGCATCGGCTGCGGCCTCGCGCAGACCGTCCAGGTCGTCGACGTCGCCGCTGCGCACCTCGGCGCCCATGGCTTTGACGGCGGCGGCCGAGGCATCGGACCGCGCCAGGCCGACTACCTGGTGTCCGGCCTGGATCAGTTCGGGCACCACGGCCGATGCTATGTGGCCGCTGGCGCCGGTGACGAATACACGCATGTGTAGCTCTCCTGGGATGGGGCGCCCCGCTCGGGCGGAGACGAAGTGATGTGACTTGGTACCGTCACCATAACCGATGCGACGGTACCAAGCCACATCACCTATGCTGTTCGCATGGCTCGATGGGAACCGAACGCGCGGGAACGGCTGGTGCGCGCCGCACTGGACCTGTTCGCCGAGCAGGGCTACGACGCCACCACCGTCAACGAGATCGCCGATCGAGCCGGTCTGACCAAGACCACCTTCTTCCGGCACTTCCCCGACAAGCGGGAAGTGCTCTTCGCCGGCCAGGACATGCACGCCCGGCTCCTCGCCGACGCGATCATCGAGGCGCCCAGCCCGGCCACGCCGCTCGAAGCGGTCCGCGCGGCCCTCGACGCCCTCGCGACCACCTTCACGGACGACCGCCGTGAGTTCAGCGCCAAGCTCCGCCCGGTCATCGCCGGCCACAGCGAACTGCAAGAGCGCTCCGCTTTGAAGCGCGCCAAACTCGCCGAAGCCGTGACGAACGCACTCCACAAGCGCGGCGTATCGGAACCGACCGCGAGCCTCGCCGCCGAACTCGGCATCCGCGCCTTCCACCACGCCTTCGACCAGTGGGCCGATCCGGCCAACCAGCGAACGCTCACCGAACTCACAGGCCACACATTCGACGAACTCCGCGCCGCGATGGCCGCGCTCGGCTAGAGCTTGTCCGCTCGGTCATGTGACCGGCTGACCGTCGGTTCGTTGTCCTGACCCGGCCGTTCGCATCGTCCGGATAACGATTGTCGGCGAAATCGAGCGAGATCCCGGGTTTGTGATCCACCTCCGGCACGATCGCTGGTCATGAAGAAGATGATCATATTAGTGGCGGCCTGTGGCGCGCTGATGGTGGCCGCCGTGCCCGCGCAGGCGGCGCCGAAGAACCCCGTCAGCGTGCTGAAGGCCAAGCTGGTGCCCGGGCACGGCGTGCGGTTCACCGACACCGTCACCTGGTCGGACGGCACCGACGAGCGGGGGGCCCGGGACAGCAAGGGCGCCTTCCAGTTCGGCAAGAAGGGCGTCACCGCCTTCGACGTCTCGATGGACTCCGGCTACGAGCAGGAGCGGGTCATCTCCATCGGCAAGACCGGTTACTACTCGGGCGGTGACCTGGCCGGCCTGCTCCCCGAAGGCAAGACCTGGTTCAAGGGTACCGGCGGCGCCATTCCCGACTCCTGGGCGCAGTTCCTCAATCCGGCCGAGCCCAAGACCCTGGCCGCATTGATCAAGAACGGGAAGTCGAAGGGAAGCTCCGTCACCGGCTCGATCACCGTGAAGGAGCTCAAGGCGGTCTCGGCCTGGATCGCCGCCGCGAGGATAGACAAGGAACACGAAGACATCAAGATCTCCTATACCCTCACCCTGTCCTCGGCGGGCCTGGTGAGCAGGGCGCGGAGCTCGTACACGGTGACGGAGGACGGGGAGAGCAACATGGTCACCGTCGACAGCCGCTACACCGGGTGGGGCAGCAAGGTGTCGATCAAGGCGCCGGATCCCAACACGGTAACCACCAAGTTCCGCTGACCTTCGTCTTCCGCCGTCGCCTGGATGGTTGGTTCCAAGCCGCGAGCCAGCCATCGAACCGGTCAACGCCTCGGACAACTGCTGCTGATCCACGGTCCCTATCGGGCTCGCTGCGGCCATCATCGCGCGTAAGAACGGCTGGGCAGATTCGTGAGGGGGCCCGGCGGGGTCGGACAGACAGCACGTCCATCCGCAAAGTCATAGCGTTGCTGTCGCGTTGAGCCCCATCGTCACGCCCGGCGGGACGACTGCCGGTCGGCGATCAGCTTGAAGACGCGCTTGAACTCCGCGTACGCCTCCTTGCCCACGGCAGCCGCCAGTTCGGCCTCGATCGCGGACATGGCGGCGTCCGATTTGGTCATCTCGTCCAGCCCCTTCGCCGTGGGCACGATGAGCTTGGCCCGGCGGTCGGCCGGATCGGGCTGCCGCTCGACGTAACCGAGCTCGACCAGCTCGTCCACCAGCGTGCCGATGACCTGTTTGTGCTGGCCGGACTGGGCTGCGAGGTCGGTGGCCCGGCTGCCTTCCTCGTCGAGGTAGGCCAGCACGGCCCCGTGACGCGGCCGGAGCTCGGGATGCCCCTGCTCGGCGACCTCCGCGAAAAGCTCCCGCTGCACCGCGAACAGCGTCCGGCCGGCCAGGATACCGAGATCCGGGTACTCCTGCTTGCGCTCGCTCCTCCGCACTGTCACACCCTCCATTTAGTCACAAATCTTGATAGTCATCAATAATTACTATATAGTCGTCGCATGACCAGAACGGTGGAACTCACCCGGTTCCGCGTGTCTCCGGACAACGCCGAGCGGCTCCTGGCCGCCCGTCCCGGGATGCTCGCGGGCTTCCTCGCCGCACGTCTGGTGCGCCTACCCGGCGACGAGTGGCTCGACATCGTGGCGTGGCGCTCGTCCGAGGACCGCGCGGACTCCGGCGCGAAGGGCGCCAACCTGCCCGGCATCCGGGCCTTCTTCGAACTGATCGACGAGCTGGTGTCCGCGGAAGACGGCACCACTGAAGAGAGCGAGCGCTGACCATGACCATCCTCATCACCGGAGCCACCGGCACCGTCTCCAGCGCTGTGCTCGACGCGCTGCCCGGCAAGGACGGAGTGCGGGTGCTGGTGCGAGATCCGGCCAAGGCCCCGACAGGGTACGAGGTGACCGTCGGCGACCTCGACGACCCGGCGACGCTGCACGACGCGTTCGACGGCGTGGAGACGCTGTGGCTGCTCACCGCGATGGGACCGCAGGCCCCGCACGCCAGCATGAACGCGGTCTGGGCGGCCCGCCAAGCGGGCGTGCGCCATGTGGTCCGGATGTCGGCGATCGGCGCCGCGCACGACGCGCCCACTCGCAACGGCCGCCTGCACGCCCTGTCCGACACCGAGCTCCAGGCGTCCGGTCTCGGCTGGACCATCATCCGCCCGGCGTTCTTCATGCAGAACCTCTTCGGCTCCGTCAACGACGGCACTCTGTACGGCGCCACCGCCCAGGCGCGGCTCGGCCTGATCGACGTGCGGGACATCGGCGACTTCGCCGCCACGCTGCTGACCGACCCCCGACCGCACACAGGCAAGGTCTACACCCTCACAGGCCCGGCCAGCATCTCCCTGGCCGAGGCCGCGGACCGGCTCGGCGAGGCGTACCGCAAGCCGATCGCCTACCAGTCCGTGACGCCGGAGCAGGCGTACGCCGCCATGCTCGAGGCGGGACTACCGGAATGGAACGCCGCGGTCAACACCGAGTACGCGCGGGCCTACGCCGCCGGGTGGGGCGACTACACGACGGACGACTTCCGTGCGGTGATGGGCAGGGACGCCCGTACGTTCCTGGACTTCGCCACGGCCCACGGCGACCGGCTGCGCTCCGGTCAGGCGTGACCCGGCCGTCCACTGCCCAACCGACAAGGCCCTGGCCGGCCTCTGTGTAGCCCGCTCAGGCGGCTACGAGGGCCTTGGAGCGGTCGGTGGCCATGGTGATGGCGAAGCCGCCGAGGACCGTGCCTGTCACGTAGCGCTGGACGCGCACCCAGAGGGGACGGCTGGCCAGGAACGCCGCCAGGCTTCCCGCCGTGAGCACGATCAGGGCGTTGACCAGGGTGCCGACGGCGATCTGTACGGAGCCGAGCGCCAGGCTCTGCAGCAGCACGTGACCCATGGACGGGTCGATGAACTGCGGGAGCAGCGACAGGTACAAGATGGCGATCTTGGGATTCAGCAGGCAGGTCAGCAGGCCCATCGCGAACAGCTTGCCCGGCCGCTCCACCGGGAGCTCACGCGGCTGGAAGGCGGACGTGCCGCCCGGCCTGAGGGCGTTCCAGGCCAGCCAGAGCAGGTACGCGGCGCCGGCCAGCTTGAGCCCCGTGTACGCGGCCGGCACGTACGCGAAGACGGCCGTCAGCCCGAGGCAGGTCGCGGTCAGATAGACGGTGAAGCCCAGGAATACACCCGTGAGGGAGATGAGGCCGGACCGGCGGCCCTGCGTGATCGAGCGTGAGACCAGATAGATCATGTTCGGCCCTGGTGTGAGAACCATGCCCAGCGAAACCAGCGCGATCCCGATCAAGCCACCCGTCATAGCGGCAGATTAGCCGACATATCGCCAAATATCATGCCCGGCCCCCACCCGTCGACTGCTGTGCGTATTCGATCCGCTACTGGGGAGGATGCATCCGGGGGGACACATGCAGTTCGACGACGATGCGCCACTCGATCCGTCGCAGGTCGAGGACGCGCGGGCTTCGGGCCCGCAACCGGGCAGAGGCGGCGGGATGCCGAGCGGGTGCATGCTGCCCGTCGGCGGCCGGGGCGCCGGTTGCCTGGTGCTGGTCGTGGCGGTGGCCGGGCTGTTCCTGTTCAGGTTCCTCCCCTTCAGCGGTCAGGAGGGCGGGCAGCAGGGCGGCGGGCAGCAGCCGAGCCCCCCGCCGGCGCTCTCCCCGAGCGGCAACCTGGCCGAACGCTGCCGGACCGGCGCCGACGCCGACCAGTCGGAGGACTGCCGCATCGTCGGCATCGTGAACAGCATCCAGTCCTACTGGCGGCAGGCGTTCCAGGAGCGCGGCCGGACCTACCAGCCGGCCAAGACCGTGTTGTTCTCGCGGGCCGTCAACACCGGCTGCGGCGTGGCCAGCTCCGCCGTCGGCCCCTTCTACTGTCCCGGCGATCGCAAGGTCTACCTGGACCTGGCCTTCTTCAACACGCTCCAGCGCGACTTCGGCGCCGAGGGCGGGCCGTTCGCCCAGGCGTACGTGATCGCCCACGAGTACGGCCACCACGTCCAGAACCTGCTCGGCACCATGAACAGGGTCGGCGACAACAGCAGGCCGGGCGCCACCAGCCCGTCGGTACGCCTCGAGCTCCAGGCCGACTGCTACGCCGGAGTCTGGGCGCACAACGCGGTCAAGACCGGGTTCTACCAGGCGCCGTTCTCCCAGACCGACATCGACCAGGCGCTCAGCGCGGCCGCCGCCGTAGGCGACGACAGCATCCAGCGGCGCTCGCAGGGCCGCGTGACCCCCGACGCCTTCACGCACGGCACGTCCCAGCAGCGGGGGAAGTGGTTCAGCATCGGGTACGACGGCGGCGACCCGAAGCGGTGCGACACCTTCACCGGTGGCATTTAGCCCATCCTGGCGGTATTCAGGCGGTCCCATGGGGGAAGCTGTCATGCGGGCCGCACCCCCAGAAGGGACGTCAAGGATGGACTTCAGAGACGACGTCGACCTCGATGCCTCGCAGGTGGAGGACGCCGGAGGCGGAGGGTTCTCCGGCGGCGGCTTTCCGGGCGGGATGATCATCGGTGGTGGCGGCATCGTCGGCCTGATCGCGCTCGTGCTGGTGTTCGTGCTGAACAACGTGGGCGGCGGCGGCGAGCCCGCCCAGCGGCGACCGCCTGCCAATCTCTCCCAGCAGTGCCAGACAGGCGAGGACGCCGACCAGTCGGAACGGTGCCGGGTGGTGGGCGTGGTCAACAGCATCCAGGACTACTGGAAGCAGGAAATTTCCGAATATCGCCAGGCCAAGACCATCCTGTACTCGGGCCGTTTACGTACCGGCTGCGGCACCGCCAGTTCCGCCGTCGGCCCCTTCTACTGCCCCGGCGACAAGCGCGTCTACCTCGACCTGAGCTTCTTCGACCAGCTCCACGACCAGTTCGGCGCCAAGGGCGGACCGTTCGCCCAGGCGTACGTGATCGCCCACGAGTACGGCCACCACGTCCAGAACCTGCTCGGCACGCTCCAATCGGGCAGCTCGGTCCCCATCGAGCTGCAAGCCGACTGCTACGCGGGAGTCTGGGCGAACAACGCGGTGGACACGGGGTTCTACGAGAAACCGTTCACCAAGGCAGAGATCTCCGAGGCCCTGGACGCCGCGGCGGCGGTCGGCGACGACAGAATCCAGCAACGCACCAGCGGCAGAATCGACCCCGAATCGTTCACGCACGGCAGTTCCGCGCAACGCGTCAACGCCTTCCAACGCGGCTACAAAAACGGCAGACCCGGCGACTGCGAACTGGGGGAGCTGCGCTGAAGCCGCCGGACAACGCAAGGAATCGGATTCTCTCCTAAAATCAGTGGGGTGATCTTCAAGCTTGTCGGCGACGGACGCCCTTATCCCGAACACGGTCTGACGCACCGAGAGTGGGCGCAGATCCCTCCACGGCAGGTCCGGCTCGACTCGTTGATCACCACGAAGGCCATGCTGGACCTGCACTCGCTGCTCGCCGCCGACTCCACCTTCTACGGGGACCTCTTCCCGCACGTGGTGCAGTGGCAGGGCGAGCTCTATCTGGAGGACGGTCTGCACCGCGCGTTGCGCGCCGCCCTGCACCAACGATCGATCCTGCACGCCAGGGTCCTGGAGCTGCCCAACTGAGAACAACTGAGAAAGGAAAAGGGAGCCGCGATTCGCGGCTCCCTTTTTCATGTGTCAACCCGCGTGGGACCTCGGGCGTCACAGCAGCACCTCTCAACATCATTTGGAGAATCCGTGTCGTATCCGCAACAACCCCCGGGCCACCATCCGCCGCACGGATACGGCTACCAGCCGCCGCCGCAGAAGAACAACCTGGGCGTGATCCTGTTGCTGGCCATCGGGTTACCGGTGCTGTTACTCGGCGGGTGCGGCGCGATGTTCTTCGTGCTCACGGCGGAAACGGCGACCGTGACCGCGCAGGAAGGCGATTCGCTCGATCTCCGGACGGAGGCCGACGATGACCAGCCCAAGGTGCAGCTCGACCTGAGCAACCCGCCGAGCGCCGCACCCGAGCAGGCCACGCCCCCGAGCGCCGCACCCGAGCAGACCGCCGCGCAACCACAGCAGCAGGCCGCGGCCAAGATCGGCGACACGATCACGCTCCAAGGCCGTGACCCCGGCCTCAAGGTCGCCGTCACCGTCAACCAGGTCATCCCGCAAGCGACCCCGGCCAGCAGCTTGTTGAAGCCGCAGACGGGCAAGCGGTACGTGGCGGTGCAGCTCACCCTCACCAACCAGGGCCAGGCGCCCTACAGCGACGCTCCGGACAACGGAGCCCTGCTCATCGACGGCGAGGGGCAACAGCACCGGCCCGGAATCGCCGCAGTCAGCGAAGGCGAGTCGTTCGGCGGCTCGGCCACGATCAACACCGGCGACAGCAGGAAGGGCATGATCGTGTTCGAGGTGCCGGAGACGGCCACGCTCGCCAAGCTCCAGTTCGCCCTCGACAGTGGGTTCGCCGACCAGAAGGGCGAATGGGCGCTCGGCTGAGCCCACGCGAAAGGGCCTCCGAAATCTCGGAGGCCCTGGGCGATGGCGGTGGTGGTGGGATTTGAACCCACGGATGAGTTGCCCCATCACACGCTTTCGAGGCGTGCGCCCTCGGCCACTAGGCGACACCACCGCGCACGAGCTTACCGGATCCTCCGAGTGGCGAAGAACCGCTTTAGTACGTCGGAGCACTCCTCCGCAAGCACCCCCATCACGACCTCGGGCCGATGGTTGAGCCGGCGATCCCGTACGACGTCCCACAACGAGCCCACAGCCCCGCCCTTCTCGTCGACGGCGCCGTACACGATCCGATCCACCCTGGCCAGCACCGCGGCCCCCGCGCACATCGTGCAGGGCTCCAGCGTCACCACGAGCGTGCACCCGCTCAGCCGCCACTGTCCGCGCAGCGCGGCCGCCCGCCTGAGCGCGAGCACCTCGGCGTGCGCCGTCGGGTCGGCGGCCGACTCGCGGTCGTTGCCCGCCGCGGACAGGACCTCGCCGAGCGGGTCGAGCACCACCGCGCCCACGGGGATCTCTCCCCTGGCGGCCGCCATGACGGCTTCAGCCAGGGCCAGCCGCATGGCCTCCTCGTGGGTCATAGCAACTCGGTGGGTCATAGCAACTCGTGGGTCACAGCAAAACGTCACCGCAGCCGGTCGAGCTCGTCGGCGAACGACAGCCGCTCGGCGATCACCGAGAGGATGTCGGCGGGCAACATGCCCTCCTCCATGCTCAGCTCCAGCAACTCTTCCGAGCTCACGCCCAGGTCGCTGAGCAGCTCGAAGTCGCCGGCCGGGCGTACGCCGAGCCCGTTGCTCTCTTTGTCGGGCGCCACGCCGGCGAACTCGGCGAACAGCTCGCCCAGGCTGTCGGCAAGAATCGCGTGCGCGTCCGACAGGAACACGCGCGGCTCGTCCTCGCCGCGATATCGGGCGATGGCGAACCATTCGTCCTCGACCTCGACACAGAGGAGGGCCAGCTCGTCGCCCGTCAGGCCCAATGCCTCCGTGACCGCGTCACCGAAGTCGTCGACGATCTCGGCATGACCCAGATCGACCTCGGCACCGCTCCAACCGTCGGAGGTCCTGACAAACGCCGCAGAGAAGGTGTTGGACGCCATGTCCGCGCTCCAGGGGGGTCAGCCGAAGACCGATTCGATGGCACGCTCGAACGGCTCGGAGAACCCGAGCCGCGCGGCGATGCTGGACAACACATCTTCGGGCAGCAGATCAATGTCGCCGGAGAGGATGCCCAGCTCCATCTCGTCCAACCCGAGATCGGCGAAGATCGACAGATCTCCGGCCGGGAGCACCGTCTCCTCGTCCTGGAGGATCTCGTCGAGCTCCTCCTCGTCGGGAACCGGCACGTCGAGGTAGTGCAGGACCTGGCGGGCCAGCGGGAAGTCCCAGGAGGCGGCGATGTCGGACAGGAAGACGTCCACCCGATCGCCCAGGACCCGCAACGCCACGAAGAACTCGTCCCCGACGGCGACCAGGCCGATCGTGCCGCTCTCGCTCGGCTGCTGCTTCAGGGCGTGGATCAGCCCCTGCAGGTCGGACGTGAGCGTGACAGGCAGCAGCCCGGCATCCCAGCACTCGTCCTCGCGATAGACCACGATGGCGAAGTCGAGAGCGTCTTCGTCTGTCATCGCCATCCCCACCCGACCTCTGACACGACAGATATCACCAGCACCCAATCGTTCCAGAACCGGGCACCGGTCGTGTGCCTCTCCGACCAAATTGTGATCAAAACCCATGACGTGAGCCGCCAGGGTAGCGGGTCCGCGCCTGCTTTCCCCACAAGATAGCGTTGTCCCCTATGGAGACCCTCGTCGTCGACCATCCCCTCGTGGCTCACAAGCTCACCACGTTGCGCGATGTCCGCACCGACTCGCCCACCTTCCGCAGGCTCGCGGACGAGCTGGTGACGCTGCTGGCGTACGAGGCCACCCGCGACGTGCGCGTCATCGACGTCACCGTCGAGACGCCCGTCTCCCCCGCCCACGGTGTACGGCTGGCCAAGCCGCATCCGCTGGTCGTGCCCATCCTGCGCGCGGGGCTCGGCATGCTCGACGGCATGACCAGGCTGCTGCCCACGGCCGAGGTCGGGTTCCTCGGCATGATTCGTAACGAGTCCACGCTGCAGGCGGAGACGTACGCCACGCGGCTGCCCGACGACCTGTCGGGGCGGCAGTGCTTCGTGGTCGACCCGATGCTGGCCACCGGCGGCACGCTGGCGGCCGCCGTGCGGTACCTGTTCGACCGGGGGGCCGTGGACGTCACGGCCATCTGCCTGCTGGCCGCCCCCGAGGGGCTGGCCTACATGGACAAGGTGTTCGCGAACTCGGGCAAGCCCATCCGCGTGGTGACCGCCGCGCTCGACGAGCGGCTCAACGAGAACGGCTACATCGTGCCCGGCCTCGGTGACGCGGGAGACCGTCTCTACGGCGTCGTCTGAAAAGTCCCGCTTTTCGTTACGCGGAGTCGTCACTTCGTTACATACTGTGGTTGGGTGGGTACGAAGAGACGGGAAGGCAACTTCCGCATGCGCATGGGGGAGCACGATGAGCGACATGCCCAGTGCCGAGGTGTCGTCGTGAACGATCACATTGAGGCGGATCCGACTCCGTACGCGGAGGTGGAGTCGGTGTTGCGCGATGAGTTCGCCGGCGTCCACTCCTCGACCACGGTAACGCGGTGCGTCGAGGCGGCGCACTACGGCGCGCTGGAGGTCACCGGCTATGCCCATCCGAGCCTTGTCGAGCGCATCGCGCGCAAGCACCTTCACGTCCTGGCTCTGGTGGCCAGCGAACGTGGCTAAGCAAGATCAGAACTAACCCGCCAAGTTACCTTTACCCCGGCATCCGGGTGGGTAATGTATACGGCGGGTGGAGTGGGTTAGTGGCACGGAGGCGACAGTGCAGGTCAAAAAAGTCCTCACATGGGGTGGTATCGCATTTGTGGCGTACTACCTGTTCGCGCGACCGGCTGACGCCGCGGACGCGGTCAGAGGGGCGTTCGACACAGTGTTCAACGCGGCCGACTCGCTGGCCCAATTTGTGAACAGCCTCGCATGAGACTTGTGACCCACGGGGACTCCGCTCCGTCGTCGGTCAACCGCTACCTCCTCCCCCACGAACAACAGGTCATCATGGTCCGGCGGCACCCCGCCATCTTGCTGCGTCCCATCGCCGAGGTGTTCGGCGGGCTGATCGTGGCCGGGTTGCTCAGCAAGTTCTTCGGCGGCGGCCAGACGGGCGGCACGGCGCTCGTCGTCGTCTGGTGGTTGTGGCTCCTGCTGCTGATCCGTTTCGTATGGAAAGTCGCGGAGTGGTCGGTCGATTACTTTGTGGTGACTTCCAAGCGCATGTTGCTGACCACCGGGCTCATCACCCGCAAAGTCGCGATGATGCCCTTGGGGAAGGTCACCGACATGAGCTTCCAAAGATCTCTGCTTGGGCGCATGCTCGGTTACGGTGAGTTCATCCTGGAGTCCGCCGGACAGGACCAAGCACTGTCAACGGTTGAGTACATTCCGTATCCGGAGACCCTCTACCTCGAGGTCTGCCAGATGCTTTTCCCCAGCAAGGACGAGAGCGACGATTAATCTTTACGTGGGGAATTCTTCACGTGGGGATACCAGATTCGGCTACTTCATGCAATCATTGCGTGTTGTTGACCCTTCCCCGCCTTGAGAGATGAGATGCCGAGTCAGGGAACCATCGGTGACCGCGTCCGAGGATTGCGGCTGAACAGGCGGATGTCCCAGGCCCAGTTGGCTGGACCCGACCTGTCTGACAGTTATGTCTCGCTCATTGAGTCGGGCAAGCGCACGCCGACTCCCGTCGTGGCGCGGCTCCTGGCCGAGCGCCTCGGTTGCACCACCGAGTTCCTCCTTCACGGGATCGAGCCTCGGCAGCGCATCGACACCGAGCTCGGGTTGCGCCATGCCGAGCTCGAACTGCAGCACGGCGACCCGTCCATCGCCGCCGACCGGTTCACGGAGATCGTGAAGGCGGCCGACGAGGAAAACGCCATGCTGACCGCGCACGCCCGGTTCGGCAGGGCGCGCGCCCTCGAGGCCCAGGGTCGCCTCGGCCAGGCGGTGGAGGCGTTCGAGCGCCTGCGCAGGGAGGCCGCGGCGCACCCCGAGCGGCTGGCCGACCTTCCGCTCACCATCGCGCTGAGCCGCTGCTACCAGCGGGCCGGCGACCGGCTGCGCGCCCGCGACCTGGCCACCTACGCCTTGGAGCAGGCCGAGCGGCTGTCCATCACGCAGGGCGAGGTCGCCATCGACCTGGCCGCCGCGCTGGTCGAGGCACGCAGCGAGCGGGAAAACGACTCCCCCGAGCTCGGATACGTCAAGCGCGTGCTGGACACGACCGGCGTTCCTGCTGTTGTGGACCGTTCCGGAGAAATCCAGGCACTGTGGCACGCGAGCGCCGCCGCGGCGGCGGGCGAGGACTCGGCGCTGGCCGTGCGCCTGGCCGACGACGCGATCATGGCGGGCCGCCAGGTGCGGCTCGCGCTGCAGCTCGCCAGGGCCGCCATGCACTGGTCCAGGCTGGCCACCGCACCGATCGACGAGGCCGAGCGGCTCATCGGGGCCGCCTCCCAGGCGTTCGCCGCCTTCCCCGCCACCGCGCGCGAGCACGGCGAGAGCCTGATCGTGCACGCGCGGGTGCGGCTGCGGGCCGGCGACCTGGCGCACGCCGGCGAGCTGGCCGACTCGGCGCTGCGGTTGTCGCCCGACCGTTCCGGCACGACGCCCGCCGAGGCCCACCTCGTGCTGGCCACCGTCGCGCTCGACCGGGGCGACGACGCCGCCGCGCACCTGCCGACCGCTCACGAGTTGCTCAACACGCTCGACCGGCCGGTGTTCGGGTCCGACCGGCAGGCCGCCCGTTGCTGGCGTGAGCTGGGCGACCTCTACGGACGGATCGGATCCAGGGCACAGCAGACGGGGGCCTACCGTAAGGCCCTCGAAGCCGCCGGAGTCCGCTCCGCCATGGCGGGGGTGACGGTTGACACCACGGTTTCGCACTGAACCTCCGGGAGCTCCAGATTTGGCGTTTTGAGTCTGGAATAATTAGGGTCGACCAGTCATTGACTCATAGGATGATTGGTTTCCCCGGAGGAGGCGGACTGTGAGTCTGCGTACGGCGCAGCGGGCTTCGCTCGTCGACCAGGTGATCGACCAGCTCAAGGAGCAGATCACCTCAGGATCGTGGCAGATGAACGGCAAGATCCCGACCGAGACCGTGCTCGCCGAGCAACTCGGGGTGGGTCGCAACACCGTTCGTGAGGCCGTACGCGCGCTCACGCACGCCGGGCTACTCGAGTGCCGTCAGGGGGACGGCACTTACGTCCGCGCGACCAGCGAACTGTCCGGCGCGATGCTCAGGCGGCTGCGGCAGGCCGAGCAGCTCGAGATCTTCGAAGTACGCCGTGCACTCGAGGTCGAGTCCGCGCGCCTGGCGGCCACCCGGCGCACTGACGAGGACATCAAGCGGATCGAGGCGGCGCTGGCCGAGCGGGACCGCGCCTGGGAGCTGGACGACCCCGACTTCTTCGTCGAGTCCGACCTGGCCTTCCACATGGCGGTCGCGCACGCCACCCACAATCTGGTGCTCATCGACCTGTACGAGGACTTCTCCGCGGCGTTGCGGGCCAGCATCACCGCGGCCGGGACGTCGCTGAACAAGAGCTACATCCCGCACGACGCGATCGCCCGGGCCATCGCGGCCGGAGACGCGGCGGCGGCGGAGCGGGCTGGGCACGCCTGCATGGAGCACATCCTCATCGCCCTCACGGAGTCCTGACCCACCCGAGGGGTTTGACGTGCGCAGGAGCGAGGCCCACGCACGGGCCGTGGGCGAGCAGGCGTACCAGGACTTCAAGAGGGTCTTCAAGCTGGTCGCCGAACGTCAGACGGGCTCAGCTCTGGCGGAGTGACATGACCAGGTAGCGGAAGGCGGGCTGGGCGTCGCCGGGCACGTCCTGGATGAGGGCGGGCCTGGTGGGCGACTCCATGTTGATCCTGGCCAGCTCGCTCTCGATGCCCGTCAGCCCGTCGAGCAGGAACTGCGACTGGAAGGCGATCTGGATGTCGTCGCCGCGCAGCTCGCACTCGACCACCTCGGCGCCGCGCCCGATGTCGCCGCCACCCGCCTGGATCAGCACCTGCCCCTGGCTGAACGACAGCCGGATCGCGGTGTTGCGCTCGGCCACCAGGGCCACCCGCTTGATCGCGTTGACGAACGGCGCCACCGCCACGTCGGCCCTGATCGACCAGTCGGCGGACAGCCTGGCGCGGTAGTCGATGAACTGCTCGTCGAGCAGCCGCACGGTCGTGCTGCGCCCCACGCTCTCGAACCCCGCCACCCCGTCGCCCATCGCGATCGACACCTCGCCGCCGCGCAGCGACTTGGCCACCTCCACCAGCACCCGCGCCGGGACCATGGCGGAGACGGCCAGGTCGGGGCCGGCCGGGCGCCAGGTGAAGTCGCGGGCGGCGATGCGGTAGCGGTCGGTCGCCGCCATCGCCACGGACTCGCCCTCGATGTCGACCCTGATGCCGGTGAGCATGGGCAGCGTGTCGTCGCGGCTGGCCGCGGGCGCGACCTGGCCGACGGCGGAGGCGAACACGCCGCCGCCGATGGCGCCGATGCTCGGCGGCATCGCAGGCAGGGTCGGGAAGTCCTCGACCGGCATCGTGATCAGCCCGAACTCGGCGCTCCCGCAGGTCAGCACCGCCTCCGGGCCCTCTGTGACGATCTCCACGTCCTCGGCGGGCAGGCTCCGGCTGATCTCGGCCAGCAGCCGGCCGGGGATCAGCACCCGGCCCTCCTCGGCCACGTCGGCGTCGATCGTGGCCCGCGCGGAGACGTCGTAGTCGAACGCGGACAGGCTCAGCTCGTCGCCTGCCTCCAGCAGCAGCCCGGACAGGACGGGCACCACAGGACGGCTGGGCAGCACTCGGGCAGCCCACGCCACCGCATCTGCCAGTACATCGCGGTTAACCCGGATTTTCACCTGTTACCACCCCTTCGTCGCGCCGTGCCTCTATGAAAATAGCCGGTACGACCGACAATCAGCGGCTGTTGAGGTAGGCGAGCACGGCCAGAACGCGGCGGTTGTCGTCGTCCGAAGGGGCGAGGCCGAGCTTGGCGAAGATGGAGGCCGTGTGCTTGGCCACGGCGCTCTCGCTGAGGTAGAGCCGCTGGGAGATCCCGGCGTTGGAACGTCCTTCCGTCATGGCCTCGAGCACCTCGCGCTCCCGCGGCGTGAGCATGGCCAGCGGCTCTTTCCTGGCGTTGCTGACCAGCAGCTTGGCGATCACCTCCGGGTCCATGGCGGTGCCGCCCGCGGCGACCCGGCGTACGGCGTCGATGAACTGCTCGGCGTTGAAGACCCGGTCCTTGAGCAGGTAGCCGATCGCGCCCGAGCCGTCGGCCAGCAGCTCGCGGGCGTAGAGCTGCTCGACGTGCTGGGACAACACCAGGATCGGCAGGCCCGGCACCTGCTCCCTGGCCGCGAGCGCGGCCTGCAGGCCCTCGTCGGTAAATGTGGGCGGCAGCCGTACGTCCACGATCGAGACGTCGGGACGCAGCTCCACCAGCCCTTTGAGCAGCTCGGGGCCGGACTCGACCGCGGCGACGACGGTGAAGCCGTGCGCCTGCAGCAGGTGGACCAGGCCGTCTCTGAGCAGGTAGAGGTCTTCGGCGATGAGCACCCGGTTCATGAGCACCACGGCTTGCCCGGCGTCGCCGCCGGCATCCAGCGCTCCGGGCTGTGGGTGGCGGGGATGCGCATGGCCGCGACGTGCATGGTGATACCGAGCGCGAGCATGCCGCAGATCGCCGGCCACTGCCAGACCTCGGGAAGATACAGGGCGAGGAACCATGCCTTCTCCTCGATCCCGAAGATCTTGAAGATGGCCGGCACGAGGCCCTGCGGGAACGTCGGGCACCAGGCCGTACACCAGAGGGAGATGAGCGCGACCGCCTTCCAGCGCGGCAGAGCGGGCGGCAGGTAACCTCCCCAGCGCTCCGGCAGCACCCGGGGCAGGCCCATAGTCACGGTGGTGGGGCCGCCCGGCGGACTGTTCAGTGCGAGCACCCCGTCGAAGGCGGCCAGCCGCCGCTCGATGCCGGACAGGCCGCTGCCCTTGGCCGGGTCGGCGCCGCCCAGGCCGTCGTCGGTGACCGTGATGCGCAGGCTGGAGCCGTTGGAGCTAATGTCCACCGTCGCCGTGCGGGCGTCGCCGTGCCGCGCGGCGTTGGAGAGCAACTCGCTGATCGCGAAGTAGGCCGCCGCCTCCACCGGCGCCTCCGGCCGGTGCGGGAGGTCGACGTCCACGGTGACGTTCATCGGGCTGTCCATGGCCAGCGCGCGGATGGCGTCGCCCAGCCCGCGTTCCGCGAGCACCGGAGGGTGGATGCCCCGGATGACCCTGCGCAGCTCCGTCAGCGTCTCCGAGGAGGCGTCCCTGACCTTGGACAGCAGCGCCTTGGCCGCCGCAGGATCGTTGTCGACCAGTTCCTCGACCGCGCCGAGCGTCATGCCGATCGCCACCAGCCTGGCCTGCGTGCCGTCGTGCAGGTCACGCTCGATCCTGCGCATCTCGGCCGCCTGGGAGTCGGCGGCCAGGTTACGCGTTCGCTTGAGGTGGGTCACCTGCCCGGCCAGGCGGCTGGCGGAGGTCGCGCCGAGCAGCAGCTCGCTCCAGAGCGCGTAAACGCGCAGGCCACGCTCGGGCAGCACGACGAACACCGGCACCAGTGCCACCTTCACCGCCGGGTCCAGCAGCAGCCAGAGCCCGTCGCGCCAGGTCGCCGGGTCGGTGAGCAGCCACTTCCACCGGTTGTTCCACGCCGGCACCCGCGGGGTCTTGTAAAGGGTGCGGTCGGAGCGGTACATGCCGTCCGCCTGCGGCACCGGAGGCGGAGGCTTGGGCAGGTACGGAGGCTCGACCTCGATTCCCGTCCACTGCCGCATCAGCCGCCTGTTGAGCTTGGCCAGCCGCCTGATCAGCCGCACCTGCGGCGGAAACAGGAAGACCATGCCCAGGGCGAACGACAGGAGCAACATGGTCGCGGTCAGGAAGATCGCGGGCACTTCGACGACGAGGAGCGCGAGCAGCACGGCGACCTGACCGAACCTTCGAAGCATGCTCCCAGTCTGCGACAGTCACGGCGGCGCAGTCACTGCATCTAGGTACACCCTTGCCGGGCAGTTACCGAGATTCCGCGATCCATCGGGCGTTCCTAGCGTCGATGTCATGAAAATCATCGAAGTCAGGAATCTGCGGAAGCAGTATCCGAAGCACCTGGCGGTCGACGACGTGTCGTTCGAGGTGGCGGAGGGTGAGATCTTCGGCATCCTCGGGCCGAACGGCGCCGGCAAGACCACCACCGTGGAATGCGTGGCGGGGCTTCGGGTGCCGGACGGCGGCACCGTACGGGTGGCCGGCCTGGACCCGCAGCTCAACAGGGGCGAGCTGCGGCAGGTGCTGGGCATGCAGCTGCAGAGCGCGGCGCTGCCGGAGAAGATCAAGGTGTGGGAGGCCCTGGACCTCTACGCCTCCTTCTACCCCGACCCCGCCGACTGGTCCGAGCTGCTCGAACGGGTCGGGCTCACCGCCAAGCGCGACACCGCGTTCAAGAAGCTCTCGGGCGGGCAGCGCCAGCGGCTGTCCGTGGCGCTCGCGCTCGTGGGTCGGCCGCGCGTGGCGGTGCTGGACGAGCTGACGACCGGGCTCGACCCGCAGGCCCGCAGGGACACCTGGGAGCTGGTCGAGCAGGTGCGCGACTCGGGCGTGACGATCGTGCTCGTCACCCACTTCATGGAGGAGGCCGAGCGGCTCTGCGACCGGCTCGCGCTCATCGACGCGGGCAGGGTTGCCGCCACCGACACGCCCCAGGGGCTCATCGCGCAGGTGGGCGGAGAGCAGCGGGTGTGGTTCCGGCCGTCGGCGCCGGTCGAGGACGGCATCCTGCTGGCGCTGCCCGAGGTGCACGAGGTCCGCAGAAGCGGCAACCAGGTCGTGGTGAGCGGCTCGGGCAACCTCGCTCCCGCGGTCACGCTCGCCCTGGCCCAGCACCAGATCGTGCCCGGAGATCTGCGGATCGTGCAGGCCACGCTCGACGACGCGTTCCTCGCACTGACCGGAAGGAAGCTCTCATGAAGCTGCTCATCGTGGAGACCAAGCTGCACCTGCGTGAATGGCCGTTCCTGCTGTTCACCATCGGCTTGCCGGTCGCCCTTCTGGTCGTGCTCGGCCTCAGCATCCCGGCGTTCACCGAGCGCCAGGCGTCCGGAGAGAGGTTCGTGGACGCGCAGTGGCCGAGCATGATGCTCCTCCTCGCGCTGCTGACGCTCGCCTGCAGCGTGGTGCCCGCGGTGCTCACCGCGTACCGCGAGCAGGGGGTGCTCAGGCGGATGTCCACCACGCCCGTGCATCCCGCGCGGCTGCTGGGCGTGCAGCTGCTGATCAACCTGGCCGTGGGGGTGTTGTCCGCGATTCTGCTGATCGGGGTGGGCGCCCTGGTGTTCGGCTCGACGCCGCCGCGGCAGTGGGCGGGGTTCATCCTGGTATTCCTGCTCGGCACCGCCGCGCTGCAGGCCATGGGGCTGGTGATCGCCGCTCTGGCGCCCAACGCCAAGGTCGCGCCCGGGATCGGGTCCGCGGTGATGTTCCCGCTGATGTTCCTGGGCGGGATGTGGGTGCCGCGCGACGTCATGCCGGACGCGCTGCGCACGGTCAGCGACTTCTCCGTCGCGGGGCCGTTCGCCCAGGCGCTCAGGGACACCTGGGCGGGGCAGGCGCCGCAGGTCATGCACCTCGCGGTGGTGGCCGCCGGGCTGGTGATCTTCGGCGGGCTGGCCGTGCGGTTGTTCCGTTGGGAGTGAGGCTAGCGCCCGGCCCAGACCGGGCGCGCGCCGGTGACGTTGGTCATCATGGAGTAGAGCGAGGACGAGGCCGTGATGAACAGCCGGTTGCGCTTGAGCCCGCCGAACACCAGGTTGGACACGGACTCCGGCAGCTTGAGCCGGCCGATCAGCGTGCCGTCGGGGTCGTGGCAGAGCACCGCCCTGCCCGCCGCGGCCCAGACCCGGCCGGTGTCGTCGAGTCGCAGGCCGTCGAAGTTGTCGCGCTCCGTGCCCTCGGCGAAGACCTTGCCGCCCGCGAGGGTGCCGCCGTCCTGTACGTCGAACACGCGCAGATGCCTGGCCCGCGTGTCCGCGATGTAGAGCTTCTTCTCGTCGAGCGAGAAGGCCAGGCCGTTGGGCCTGGCGAAGTCGTCAGCCACGATGCGGACCTCGCCCGTCACCGGGTCGACGCGGTAGACGTGGCAACCGTCGATCTCCTGCTCGGCGGCGACGCCCTCGTAGTTACTGAGGATGCCGTAGGGCGGGTCGGTGAACCAGATGGAGCCGTCGGAGTGGACGACCGCGTCGTTGGGGCTGTTGAGCCGCTTGCCCTCCCAGCGGTCGGCGATCACCGTGATCGAGCCGTCGTGCTCGGTGCGGGTGACGCGGCGGTCGCCCTGCTCGCAGGTGATCAACCGGCCCTCGCGGTCGAGGGTGTTGCCGTTGGCATAGCCCGACGGCTGGCGGAACGGGCCCACCGCGCCGGTCATCTCGTCCCAGCGCAACATGCGCTCGTTGGGGATGTCGCTCCAGACCAGGAACCGGCCCGCGGGAAAGTAGACAGGGCCCTCGGCCCAGCGGGCGCCGTTGTGGAGCCGCTCGATCCGGTGGTCTCCGTTGATCGTGGCGCACCGCTCGTCGAGCACTTCGAACTCAATGGGGATCGTGTCCGTCATAGCGTCCACCATACGCTGTTCGGTCCGCATGATATATCGCGAGATACCATTCTGCTGTGGATGATATCGACAGGATGCTGATCGGCCTGCTTCAGGAGGACGCGACGCGGTCGTACGCGGAGCTGGGCAGGGCGGTGGGGCTGTCCAGCGGGGCCGCGCACGAGCGGGTGCGCAAACTGCGCGAGCGGGGAGTCATCAGGCGTACGACGATCGAGGTGGACCAGGCGGCGCTCGGGCGGACCGTGACGGCGTACGTGCTGGTCGACGGCAACACGTGGATGGGCGACAGCGCGGACCGGCTGGCGGCGATCCCGGAGATCGAGGAGGCGCATGTCATCGCGGGTCCCGCGTCGGTGCTGGTCAAGGTACGTACGACGGGGACGCACGAGTTGCAGGACGTACTGCGCCGGGTGTTCGAGGTGGACGGCGTGAAAGGGACCCAGACCGTCGTGGTCCTGGAGACGTTCTTCGAGCGAACCCTCAAGTAATCTCTAGGTATGACCAAGGTCGCCTGGAACACCAAAGAGCTGACGGTCGGCCAGCTCGCGGAACGCAGCGGCGTCGCCGTCTCCGCCCTGCACTTCTACGAGGCCAAGGGCCTCATCATGAGCCGGCGCACGACCGGCAACCAGCGCCGCTACAACCGGGACAGCCTGCGCAGGGTCGCGTTCATCCGGCTCGCCCAGCGGATCGGCATCCCCCTCAAGACCATCAAGGACGCCCTAGCGGAGCTGCCGGACGAGCGCACACCCAACCGCGACGACTGGGCCCGCTTGTCGGCCGCCTGGCGCGGCGAGCTGGACGACCGCATCGAGCAGCTCCAGCGGCTGCGCGACGACCTCACCGACTGCATCGGGTGCGGCTGCCTGTCGCTGGACCGGTGCCCGGTGGCCAACCCGCACGACCGGCTGGGCGACGAGGGGCCGGGAGCGCGGCGCATCGACACCCGGCTGTGCCCGCCTCAGGCAGAGACGCGCTGCGCCCCCGCCTGCTAGACCTTCGACGGTGTCTTGGCGGGCGGGACGATGAGGGTGGGCCGGTGCGCGTGGTGCAGCACGTGGTTCGAGACGCTGCCCAGCAGCACCGACCTCACCCCGGCCAGGCCACGCGAGCCCGTCACGATCAGCGAGGCGTCGAGTTCGTCCGCCACGTCCACGATCGTCTTCCAGATCGACTCGTTGTCGGCCACCGCCCGGTAGGTGACGTCGGCGAGCCCGGCCGCGATCGCCAGCTCGGCGCCCTCCTTCGCGTGGTGCTCGGCCTGGGCCTGCGCCTCGTCCCCGGTGTCCGGGGCGATCGCGGCCGCGGCCAGCGGATACTTCTTGAGCTGCACGAGCAGCGGCTCCCACACCGTGACGACGACAGTGGGCTCGGCGGAAAGGTGCTTGGCGGCGAACTCGATCGCGGCCCGCGAGTCGGCGGAGCCGTCGTAGGCGACAAGGATGGTCATGGCGTGCTTCCCTTCACTTCAGTCATTCGCTAGAGCACTGGAGTGATCAGACGCCATTCCTGGAGCCGCTGTCTGCTTGGTCACACCCTCCTCGGGCGAGCCGTCTCATGAAGGAGGAGCGAGTCGTCTCATGAGGAAGGCCGCGACGACGAACAGGGCGGCGGCGATCAGGCCGACCGTGCTGAGCGCGTCCGTGAAGGCGGCGTGCGCGGCGTGCGCGAGGCCGGGGCCGTGCGACACCGCACCCGCCACGGTCTCCTGGGCCGCGCGGGCCACGTCATCGGGAACGCCGGGCGGGATCGTGCCGGCCATCCGGAGGCGGTAGACGGCCGCGCTGACCGTGCCGAGGATGGCCAGGCCCAGCGTCCCGCCGAAATAGTTGCCCGACTCCAACAACGACGCGGCCGACCCGGCCCGCTCCGGCCGTACGGAACCGACGACGATCCCCGTGCCGAGCGCGAACAGCGGTCCCGTGCCCAGCGCGAGCACGGTGATCCCCGCCACCACCACGGGCAGGTCGCCGGTCTGGGTCAGCAACCCCGCACCGAGCGCGGACACCACCAAACCGCCCGTGATGGCCACCCTCGGGGTGACCCAGCGCGTGATGGCCGGCGTCAGCGTGGTCCCCAGCGCGACGGCGAGGCCCATGGGCGCGAACCACAGCGCGGCCTGCGTCGGCGAGTATCCGAGCACCGTCTGCAGGTACTGGGTGACCAGCAGGCCGACGCCCGCCATGGCCACGCCGGCGAGCACGAGCGCGGTCAGGACCAGGGCGAACGGCCGCTGGGCGAACAGGCGCAGGTTCAGCAGCGGGTCCTCCAGCCGCAACTGGCGGCGGACGAACGCGACCGCGAACGCGCCGCCCGTCGCGAGCACCACGATCGGCGTGGCAGTCACGCCGCTGCCCGAGGCGGCCACGGTCTTGATCCCCCAAACGATCGGCAGGATGGCCAGCATGGACAACGCCACGCTGGTCAGGTCGAGACGCCCGGCCCCGGGGTCGCGGTGTTCTGGCAACAACAGGGGCCCGGCGACGAGCAGGGCCGCGATCACCGGTACGGCCAGCAGGAACACCGAGCCCCACCAGAAGTGCTCCAGGAGCAGCCCGCCCACGACCGGTCCCAGAGCGGCCCCGGCGAACTGGCACGTGGCCCAGACGGCGATGGCCGTACCGCGTTGCCTGTCGTCTCTGAACATGTTCGTGATCAGGGCGAGCGTGGAGGGCATCAGCGTGGCGCCGGCGATGCCCAGCAGCGCGCGGCAGGCGATCAGCATGGCGGGGCTGACCGCGTAGGCCGCCAGCACGGAGGCGATCCCGAACGCCGCCGCACCCGTCAGCAGCAACCGGCGGCGGCCGATCCGGTCGCCGAGGGTGCCCATGGTGATCACCAGGCCGGCCACCATGAACCCGTAGATGTCGATGATCCACAGCTGCTCGACGCCGCTGGTGCCCAGATCCGCGCTCAGCTGCGGCAACGCCAGGAAGAGCACGTTGATGTCCACGGCGGCGAGCAGCGTGGGCAGCGTGAGCACCACCAGCCCCAGCCATTCGCGCCGACCGGCCCGGGTTCGTGCGGCCGGCGGCATGTGGTGTTGCATGAAAGGGACCTCTCGTGTTGAGTACGGCGCTCGTCCGAGCGCCGTCACAAGGGGGTCGGAGCCGATCCGGCGGTCTCGACATCGGGATGTCGAGAACGGCTCACCTGCTCCGACTCCTCCATGAGGGACGCCCGCCGGGCGTCACGTGACATGAGGAGCGAAACGGTGAAATTCCTGCTGATCATGCAGATCAACCCGGAGATCTGGAACGCCCTGTCGGACGAGGAGCGCAACGAGGTGATGAACGGCCACGGCGCGTTCATCAAGACGATCCAGGAGTCGGGAGAGATGATCAGCACGCACGCTCTCGCCGACCCGTCGAACAGCGCGAGCGTACGGGGCCGGGGCGGCGTCCCCGCGGTGACGGACGGGCCCTTCGCGGAGGCCAAGGAGTACATGGGGGGCTACTACCTGGTGGACTGCGAGAGCAGGGAGCGGGCGATCGAGCTGGCCAAGCTGATCCCCGACACCAGGGTCGACGGGCTGGGCGTGGAGGTGCGGCCGGTCATGTTCTCGGCCGGGCAGGACATGTGAGCGCGAGCCCGCCCGCCGAGGACCCGTCGAAGGCGCGAGCGTGAATCCGCCCGTCGAGGACCTGTGAACGTGAACCCGATCGCCGAGGACCTGTGAGCCCGGACCCGGCCGTCGAGGACCTGCTGCGCACGCTCGCGCCGCAGGTCCTCGGCCTGCTCGTCCGCCGGCACGGTCAGTTCGACCAGTGCGAGGACGCGGTGCAGGAAGCGTTGCTGGCCGCCGCCGTACAGTGGCCGGAACGTGGCACGCCGGACGACCCCGCGGCCTGGCTGGTCACCGTCGCCGGCCGCCGCCTCACCGACCTGTGGCGCAGCGAGGGAGCGCGCCGCCGCCGGGAGGAGACGGCCGCGGCCCGGGTGCCCACCCACGAGCTCGTGGTCCAGTCACCCGGCGAGGACGACAACGAGCGGGACCGGGACGACACGCTGACGCTGCTGTTCCTGTGTTGCCACCCCGCCGTCTCCCCAGCCTCGCAGCTCGCGCTCACCCTGCGCGCGGTCGGCGGCCTGACGACGGCGCAGATCGCGCATGTCTTCCTGGTGCCCGAGTCCACCATGGCCCAGCGCATCAGCCGGGCCAAGCAGGCCATCAAGAGCAGCGGGGCGACGTTCGAGCCGCCTGACGGACCGCAGCGCGCCGAGCGGCTCCAGGTGGTGCTGCACGTGCTGTATCTGATCTTCAACGAGGGCTACACCGCGACCTCCGGACCCGACCTGCAGCGTACCGACCTGGCCGCCGAGGCGCTCCGGCTGACCCGGCAGGTCCATCGCCTGCTGCCAGAAGACGGCGAGGTCGCCGGGCTGCTGGCCCTGATGTTGCTCACCGACGCTCGCCGCCCGGCCCGCACCACCCGGGACGGCGCCATGATCCCCCTCGCCGACCAGGATCGCGGCCGGTGGGACCAGGAGGCGATCCGGGAGGGCACCGAACTCATCACGCGTACGATGGCCCGGTCGCCGCTGGGGGCGTACCAGTTGCAGGCGGCGATCGCGGCCGTCCACGCCGAGGCGCCCGGCACCGAGGCCACGGACTGGCCGCAGATCCTCATCCTGTACAAGATCCTCGACCGGATCGCGCCCAACCCGATGGTGACGCTCAACCGGGCCGTCGCCACCGCCATGGTCCACGGCCCCAGGGCCGGGCTCGACCTGCTGGAGACGCTGGAGGGCGACAGGCGGGTGGCCGGCCATTACCGGGTGACCGCGGTGCGCGCGCACCTGCTGGAGCGGGCCGGCGAACACGCCTCGGCCCGGTCGTGCTTCCTGCTGGCGGCGCGCAGGACGTACAGCATCCCTGAGCGCCTCTATCTCGAATCCCAGGCCGCCCGCTTGGCCTAGTGCTGGGCCATGTCGACGAACCGGCTGTAGTGCCCCTGGAACGCGACCGTCACGGTGGCGGTGGGGCCGTTACGGTGCTTGGCCACTATCAGGTCGGCCTCGCCCGCCCGGGGGGACTCGCGCTCGTAGGCGTCCTCACGGTGCAGCAGGATGACCATGTCGGCGTCCTGCTCGATCGAATTCTTTAGATGGATTCCATTTCCAAGAAAGTTGTGAGTTCCCATTACTGTGGCGTCATAAACAGGGAGCTCCCCAAGACTCTCGATCGATGTGATCTCATCCCAGAAAACATCGTTCGTGGCAAGCATCTCAAGTTCGACGTCGCCGAGAACGTCTGCCATCTTTCGCAGGCGACCTCTGGGGGGGCTAATCGACACGTTCAGATCGCCCCGGCTGCGACTGCCGACCATCTCTTGGACCTGGCCAAGGCTCTTCGACTGCTCAGTCATGACTTCGCGCACGCGCCCCCAGACTTCTGGCGGAACGGTATCAAAACGTCCTGCGGGCGTTATCTCACTGAGGCGAGTCATCGCCTTGACTACTTCCCTTTCCCGTTCCCCATGAACGCCGATCTCCATCAGGAAACGACGCTGATCTTCAGCTCCCCCCACATCAAGCGTCCACTGGGGTCGCCCGTAGGAGTTTCCGACTGGACGAAGGCGTGTCTTCACATCGAAGCGCAGCAGCAGCAACTGCAAATCTCGTGCTAGACGCTCGCTTGTTGTCCCGTAGTAGATCCGGACTTGGCTGAGCGCGCTAGTTGTCACGGGTCCGTCTGTTGCCCACAGGTGCCGGAGGAAGAGCGCTAGTTGCGGCTTTGGGAGTGCGAAAATCCCCTGCGGCAAAAACTTCTCATGGCTGCGCAGCCCGAACAATCCCAGGCCATCCAGCCAGGCAGCAATCGGATTACGCTTGCCATGAGTCAGCTTGAATGGGGCGGGAAGTCTCATCGAGCAACACCGGGCATCCGGGTGTTCATCACGGACTGCGGTGATGCCGAACCGTCGAGCAGCAGCTTCAGCGACTACCTTGAGATTCGACTCGTCTACGCTGGCGTAACGAATCGGCTGGCGCGACACGAATGAGCCATCGCCAATCAGGTGGGCCAGCAAAACAATCTCATCCTCATCCCATGGCGTGGCCTGCAATGGGCCTGGCAGGTGTCTGGGAACGGCCACTCGGGCGCCCGCACCTAGATCACCGAGATCTCGCCAGCCGTCGTAGGTGAGGAAAGGATGGTTGGCCGTCGCCTCGACCTCCCGTCCTGAGCGCAACCGGACTCGATAGACCTCCTTCACACCGCTCAGGAAGACGTGGGTCATCGTGCGGGGGACCAACTTCAGCCGGTCGTCGAGCGACCAGACGGGAATGTCGCGAGCCCCCGACTCCAGCAGCTCTCCCAGGGACACCTCCGCCCCAGTGTCGGCCCGCAGGATGCGGGTGGCGGCCGTCAGGCAGCCGGACTCGCGCAGGTCGCTGACCATGGGGCGCTTGTCGGTGCGTTGCTCGGGGCCGCGGTTGAGCTGGGAGATCGCGATGACGGGGACCTCGAGCTCCTTGGCCAGCAGCTTGATCGCACGGGAGATCTCCGAGACCTCGTTCTGGCGGCTCTCGGTCTTCTTCGGCGAGCTCATCAGCTGGAGGTAGTCGATGATCACGAACCTCAGGTCGTTGCGCTGCTTGAGCCGCCGGCACTTGGCCCTGATCTCCATCATGGACATGTTGGGCGAGTCGTCGATGAACAGCGGCGCCTCCGCGACCTCGCTCATCCGGCGGGCCAGGCGGGTCCAGTCGTCGTCGCCCATCATGCCCGAGCGCATGGCGTGCAGCGCCACGCGAGCCTCGGCGGACAGCAGACGCATGGTGATCTCGTTGCGGGACATCTCCAGCGAGAAGATGACCGTGGTCATGCCATGCTTGATCGCCGCAGAACGAGCGAAGTCCAGACCTAGCGTTGAGTTGTGGGTGGGGATCCATGTCCGGCCCGCCAAGTACATGTGCTCGGCGTTGTCCACCTCCACGCACCGCACCGGAACCGATGGCACCGGGCGCACATCGGTGATGTTGCGGTAGGTCGCCTTGGGGTGGGCACTGGTGTTCACCCGAGCGTTCTTCCGGGTTAGCCGGAAGACCTTGTCGGAAGGCGTGAACGTGATCGTGTAACAGGTTGAGCTGGCCTCGGTGTGTCCCGGCACCCGCTTAGACGTCCAGGACGCCTTGTATCCCAAGCTCAGAATCAGCTCCCAGGCGCCCTCTGCCAGGCGCCGGTTGGTGACGGCAAACTGGACGGTCCCGCCGGTGTTGGCGTAGCCGTCGGTGTCCAGCAACCCGGCCAACAGGGCTCGACGCTGACCTTCGGATGCGCGCAGGTATTCGGTTGGGATGTGCTTGTTGCCCAGCACGCCCAGCTTTCGCAGTAGGGCGGGCACGGTGCCGTGGTCATTGCGGCACTCCTGGCACTGGCGCATCCCGCTGGACGGTCCACCACAGTCGGGACACGTAGGTGGTTGTGAAGGGCCGTGAGGGGATTTCCTGGACCTGCAACCGCACACCCTGCCGCAGGTGCGCACCTGCGACGTCTGAGGCGTGAACGGCGTGCCACACACGATGCACGACCGTTCGGCGATCGGCTCCGGCTCGGGTAGCAGCATCGCGTACAGCAACCCGCCCCGGTGCTCCACCCGAAGACCTTCGGCCGCCACATGTTCGGCGATCTCTGGATCCCCCGTGGTGAACCGCGCGCCACCGGAATGGCCGTCGCCGAGCCAGACGCCCAGCGCGTACGGAGGGATGGGCAGGTCACGGTGGGGCAGGTCCAGCGGCTTGGCGTTGATAACGGTGTGGTTGAGTCGCTTGTCTGCGGTGTTGCATCGCAGTGTGGCGGCGATCTCTTCCGTTGTGCGTACGCGGGCAACCGCCCGCTGGTCCCGGCGGGATGCGCGCGTGTCGGTGAGCCACTGGTGCTGAGCATCGGCCACGATCACTGTGCCGTCGCTGAATTCCACCTCGTAGCACGGGCGCCCGCGCATGACGTCGGTGGCCGCTACGACGCGCGTGGGCTTGCCGTCGGCGTCGATCAGGAAATCGCCCACCTTGACGTCGCCCATGGTGGTCCAGCCGACGGGGGTGGGCAGCGGGGTGTCGAGCGCAAGCGCTTTCCCGATCGCAGGCCGCGCGGCCACGACGATCATCTGGCCTGGGTGGAGGCCGTTGGTGAGCTGGTCGAGGTCCTGGAAGCCGGTGGGGACGCCGACCATCTGGCCGCCGCGGCTGCCGATGGCCTCCAGCTCGTCGAGGGCGCCGGGCATGATGTCGGCCAGCGGCGCGTAGTCCTCCGAGGTGCGGCGCTCGGTGACCTGGTAGATCTCCGCCTGGGCGCGGTCCACGAGCTCGTCGACCTCTTCGTTCTGGCCGCCGTAGCCGAAGGAGACGATGCGGGTGCCGGCCTCGATGAGGCGGCGGAGGATGGCCTGCTCTCGGACGATCTTGGCGTAGTAGCCCGCGTTGGCGGCCGTGGGGACGACCGCCGTGAGGGTGTGGAGGTAGGCGGCGCCGCCCACCCTGGCCATCTCGCCGCGCTTTTGCAGCTCGTCGAAGACGGTGACCGCATCCGCCGGCTCGCCCCGACCGTAGAGGTCGGTGACGACGTCGTAGACCATCTGGTGGGCCGGACGGTAGAAGTCGTCGGAACGCAGGATCTCCACGACGTCGGCGATGGCGTCCTTCGACAGCAGCATGCCGCCGAGCACCGACTGCTCCGCTTCGATGTTGTTGGGCGGTGTGCGCTCGAAACCAGGGCCTCCGCCGGCCTCTTCGTCAATGCTCACCGCGCCCCCTCGAACACCTTGCAGGCGGTCGCACCACCCCCACTTGTAGTCGACCGGTCTGACAGTTTCGCGGAGTCGCGGGCAGTCGGCAACGCGGCCTGTGGACAACGTTGTGGTCAAGCTGTGTACAGTCGCGCCCAGGGTGTGAAAGGCCTGTGGACGGGCCTGGGGATAACTCTCGCGGGTATCCACCGAACCCCTGCCGAGCTGGGCGAACAGTATCCACCGGCTGTGGAGGAAAGAAAGTTGTACCGACACGCCGGGTAATGGTCATAATGGACAAATGCCCATTACATCCAGAGACCGGGAGATCCTGCGGCTGGCTGTGCCCGCTTTCGGGGCTTTGGTGGCCGAGCCGCTCTTCCTGCTCGCCGACTACGCCATTGTGGGGCACGGGCTGGGCACCACGGCGGTGGGCGCTCTGGGCGTGGCGGGCGCGGTTCTGGCCACACTGGTGAACCTGTGCGTCTTTCTCGCCTACGGCACGACGGCCTCCGTGGCGCGCCAGTCGGGTGCGGGCAATCACGCGCGTGCCATGCGCGGCGGGGTTGACGGGATCTGGCTGGCGCTGGGCATCGGCGTGGCGCTGATCGTCGTGTGCTGGCCGCTCGCGCCGGTCATCGTGGAGCTGTTCGGGGCGGGTGCGGGACAGACCGCGCAGGCCGTGACGTACCTGCGGATCAGCCTGCTCGGCGCGCCCGGGATGCTGGTCGTGCTGGCCGGCACGGGGGTGCTGCGCGGGTTACAGGACACGGTCACGCCGCTGGTCGTGGCGGTGGGCTCGTTCGCGTTGAACGCGGCGCTCAACGCCTGGTTCGTGCTGGGGCTGGGGTGGGGCATCGCGGGCTCGGCCTGGGGGACCGTGCTGGCGCAGACGCTCGGGGCCGCCGTCTATCTGGTTGTGGTGGCGCGCGGCGCGTTACGGCTGGGGACGCCGCTCACGCCTGGGCTGGCCGGGCTCAGGCAGGCGGGTACGGCCGGGTTCGCGCTGCTCATCCGTACCGTGTGCCTGCGGGTCGTGTTGGTGGCGGCCACCGTGTTCGCGACCAGGATGGGCGAGGCCGAGCTGGCCGCGTACGCGATCGCCACGCAGGTGTGGACGTTGCTCGCGTTCGCCCTGGACGCCATCGCCATCGCCGGGCAGGCCATTACCGGTCGCTCGCTCGGTGCGGGGGACGCCGCCGCCACCAGGGCCGCCACCAGGCGGATGGTGCAGTGGGGGGTCTGGTCGGGGGTCGTGCTCGGTGCCCTGGTCGTGGCCGCCCGGCCGGTGCTGCCCGGGCTCTTCGACGCGGATCCGGTGGTCGCCGAGTTGCTGCTGGCCGTGTTGTGGCCGGTGGCGTTGTTCCAGCCGGTGTGCGGGGTGGTGTTCGTGCTCGATGGCGTGCTGATCGGCGCGGGCGACCAGCGCTATCTGGCCTGGGCGGGGGTGTGGACGACGGTGGCGTACCTGCCTGCCGCCCTGCTCGCCTCCGGCTTCGGCGTCGTCGCGCTCTGGGGGGCGCTCGGGGTGTGGATGGTCGCCCGCCTGATCACCCTGGTACGCCGGGCCGCCGGCACTGCCTGGCTGGTAACCGGGGCGTGACCTTATCGTGCTTGTCGTTGTCCAAGTGGTGAGACATTGTGGGCGGGTTCCCTGAGGTGGGGTGTTCCTTGTCCACCATTCTGCGACGACTGCCGCCTTCCGAGGCGACCGGCCTACGCACCGGCGCCCGGCACAGCCTGGCCGAGCTCTACCGTCCGGCCGACCTCGTGGTGCTCGGGCTCGGCGTGATGATCGGCGCGGGCATCTTCTCCATCGCCGGGCAGCAAGCCGCCACCACGGCCGGTCCTGGCGTGATCCTCTCGTTCATGATCGCGGGGATCGCCTGCCTGCTCGCCTGCCTGTGCTACGCCGAGCTGTCTTCCACGATGCCGGCCTCCGGCAGCGCGTACACCTTCACGTACGTCATCTTCGGCGAGGTCTGGGCCTGGGTCATCGGCTGGGCGCTGATCCTGGAGCTGCAGTTCGCCGCCGCGGTGGTGGCCAGGGCGTGGGGCGCGATCACGGTCCGGGCGCTCTCCAACTTCGGCGTCCGCCTGCCGCGCGAGGAGCTGGCCGCGGACGTGCTCGTGTTCGTGATCCTGGTGCTGCTCACCGGCATCGTGGCGCTGGGCGCGCGGGTCGGGTTACGGGCTCTGTGGATCATGGTGGCGGCCAAGCTGCTGGCCATCGGCGCGGTCATCGTCGTGGGCGCGCCCCACATCGACGTGGCGAACTTCGGCGAGTTCTACGTCCCGCCCAAGGCGTTGCCGACCTCGCCGGCGACCGTGCTGGAGGTGTTCGTCGGGGAGAGCCAGGCGTTCGGCTGGTTCGGAATCTTCGCGGCGGCCTCGGCGATCGCGTTTGCGTACATCGGGTTCGACATCGTGGCCACCTCCGCCGAGGAGACCGTCAACGCGCCCAGGGCCGTGCCCAAGGGCATGATCCGCAGCCTGGTGCTCGCCACGGTCGTCTACCTCGCGGTGGCGCTGGTCATGGTGGGCATGGTCTCGTACACGAAGATCTCGGTGGAGATGCCGCTGTCCAGCGCGTTCCGGGTGATCGGGGTGGACTGGATGGTGCACGTCATCGACGCGGGCGCGGTGCTCGGGCTGACGACCGTCATCCTGGTGCTGATCGTGGGGCAGACGCGGGTGCTGTTCTCGATGGCCCGCGACGGGCTCATCCCGCGCGGCCTGGCGTCGGTCAGCCGCCGCTACCACACGCCCACCCGGGTGACGCTGGTGATCGGGCTCGTCGCGATCGTGCTGGCCGAGTTCGTACCGGTGCTCACGATGCAGGAGCTCGTGGTGATCGGGACGCTGTTCGCGTTCATGTTCGTGGCGGCCGGGGTGATCGTGATGCGGCGGCGCATGCCCGACCTGGAGCGGGGGTTCCGGGTGCCGCTGTCGCCGCTGGTGCCGGCGCTCTCGCTGGTGGCCACGCTCTGGCTCATGGTCAATCTGCGGGTGCTGACCTGGGCGTGGTTCGCCCTGTGGATGGCCTTCGGCCTGCTGGTCTATCTCGTGTACGGCCGCCGCCACAGCCTCCTGGCCCGGCCCCGCACCCCGGTAGAGCCGGTACGAGGACGGCACCGCCGCTAGAACCGGCCGCCGCGTCAGAAGCGGCCCGACTCCAGCACGCTACGCAGGAATTCCCTGGTCCTGGCGTTCTCCGGGTCGGTGAAGATCTTCTCGGCCGGACCCTTCTCGAGGAGCACGCCGCCATCGAGAAAGCACACCGTATCCGAAATATCGCGGCAAAAGCCCATCTCGTGGGTCGTGAGGATCATCGTCATCCCCGACTCCTTGAGCTCCCTGATGATCCCCAGCACCTCCACCACCAACTCTGGGTCCAGCGCCGAGGTGACCTCGTCGAGCAACATCAGCCTGGGCTGCGTGGCCAGCGCCCTGATGATGGCCACCCGCTGCTGCTGCCCGCCGGAGAGCTGGTCGGGGTACGCCCGCGCCTTGTCCCCCAGCCCGAACCTGACCAGCAGCCCGTACGCCTGCTCCTCCGCCGCCACCTTGCCCACCCCGTGCACCTGACGGGGCGCCAGCGTGATGTTGTCCAGCACGGTCATGTGCGGGAACAGGTTGAACGCCTGGAACACGATGCCCAGCCGCTTGCGCACGTCGTCGACGTTCACCCGCGGATCGGTGATCTCCTCGCCATCGAGGAAGATCGCGCCGTCGTCCACCGTCTCCAGCAGGTTCACGCAGCGCAGCAGCGTGGACTTGCCCGAGCCCGAGGCGCCGATCAGGCTCACCACCTCGTGCGGGCGCACCTCCAGGTCGATGCCGCGCAGCACGTGGTGACCGTGAAAGTTCTTCCACACCCCATCGATCGTCAGAAGGCTCATGCGCCCTCCTTCGTAGGGCGCATGAGCCTGACAGGGCTGTGTCTGATTGTTCGCTCGCTGCGCTCGCTCATGCGCCCTCCTTCGTAGGGCGCATGAGCCCGACAGGGCTGTGTCTGATTGTTCGCTCGCTGCGCTCGCTCATGCCCCGCGCCTCCTGCGGGTCCGGGCTGCCAGGTGGTCGGTGAACCTGGCCATGGGGATGGTGAGCATGATGAACAGCAGTGCCGCCACGAGGTAGGACGTGTAGTTGAACGTGCTGGCCGCGTGGATCTGCGCCTGCCTGAGCGCCTCCAGCGGCCCGATGGTGGCGACCAGCGAGGTGTCCTTCTGCAGCGACACGAAGTCGTTCAGCAGCGGCGGCACGACCCTGCGGGTGGCCTGCGGCAACACCACGAACCGCATGGTCTTGCCGTGGCTCAGCCCCAGCGAACGGGCCGCGGCCACCTGGCTGGGGTGGATGGACTCGATGCCGGAGCGGAACACCTCGGCCACGTACGCGCCGTACGACAGCGTCAGCGCGATGATGCCCAGCGTCGCCAGGTCGGACGGGATGCCCTGCAACCTGAGCGCGGGCAGCCCGAACCCGATCAGGTAGATCACCAGGATCGTCGGCACGCCGCGGAAAACGTCGGTGTAGAGCGTGGCCAGCGCGCGGATCGGGAAGAACGCGGGCGTCCTGATCCCCCTGGCCAGCGCCACCAGCAGCCCGACGACCAGGATCAGCGGCTCGGCGATCAGGAAGATCCTGATGTTGAGCAGGAACCCGCTCAGCACGTCGGGCCACGCCTTGGCGAACTGATCGGCGTTGAAGAACGTCTCCCGCACCCGCGGCCAGCCCGGCGAGCTCGTGACCACCCAGGCGACCAGGACGATGAAGACGACCGTCGACACCGTCGCGATCGAGGCCGAGCGACGGGCGTGCGACCTGCGTACCCGCTCCCGCCGGACCTGCCGCTCGGACTTGACCCACTCGCTCATCGCAACTCGGGCGCGCCCGCCGCGGACCCGAGCCACTGCTGCTCGATCTTGGCCAGCTCGCCCTTCGACGTCAGCGTGTCCACGGCCTTGTCCACGCAGGTCTTGAGCGGGCTGCCCTTCTCCATGACCAGCCCGAACTCCTCGGGAGTGCCGCCCGTCGAGCTGAACTGTCCCACGATCTTGGAGTTCTCGACCTGCGCCGCCGTCACGTAGAAGGCCGTCGGCAGGTCCACGACCAGCGCGTCCACCTGCTTGTTCTTCAGCGCGTTCACGGCGTCGATCTGCTCGTTGTAGACGTTGGGGTCGTCGGCGGGCTGAATGATGTTCTTGACCGCGTCGAGCGAGGTTGTCCCCACCTGTACGCCGATCTTCGCGTCCTTCAACTCGGCCAGGCTCTTCGCCCCGGCGAACTTACCGTTCTCGACCGCCACGATGGCCTGCTTGACCGTGTAGTAGCCCTTGCTGAAGTCGACCGCCTTGGCCCGGTCGGGCGTAATGGACACCTGGTTGATGTCGAAGTCGAACTGCTTGTCCCCCGGCGCGAACGCCGAGTCGAACTTGACCGTGCTCCACTGCACCTCGGTACGGTCGAAGCCGAGCTCCCCCGCCACCGCGAACGCCACCGCACTCTCGAACCCCTGGCCGTTGCTCGGATCGTCGTCCTTGAACCACGGCTCGAAGGCCGGCTTGTCGGTGCCGATGCTCAGCTTGCCCGCGTTGACAAGCTGAAGCTGCTCCTTGGCACACGCGGTGGACGTCGTAGGACTGGCCGTGCCGGCCGTGGTCGCCGTGTCGTCGACGGGTGCGCAGGCGACGGCCGCCGCCGCGAGCGCGCCGATCGCGAGCAGCATCGAGGGACGGGCCATGGCCAAGCCTCCAGGGGGAAAGCGCGAAAGAACGAGGGCATTCTACGCTGCCCGAATAGGGAATAACGTCCGCGGGTGCACCTCACCACGGCAGTCGGCCGGTGCCGGGGTCACCACGGCGATCGGTCAACGTGGGCTCGCGTAACGGCGCTCAGCCGGTGAAGGGTCAGCGGCCGTTTCCTGGAGGGCCATCAGCCATGTGCGGCGGGTGGGTGCCTTGGCACCGCGTACAGAAAAAAGGCCCCTCCCCGTACGGAGAGAGGCCCTTTCTCGAAAAAGATCAGCCCGCGACAACCTCGACATCCACAGAAGCGGATACGTCGGGATGGAGCTTGACGGTGACCTTGTGGGAGCCGACGCTCTTGATCGGGTTGACGATCTCGATGCGGCGGCGGTCGAGGATCGGGCCGCCGGCCTTCTTGACGGCGTCGGCGATGTCGCCCGTGGTGATCGAGCCGAACAGGCGGCCGGACTCGCCCGCCCGCGTGGCCAGCCGCACGCGCAGCGCGCCGAGCTGGCCGGCGACCGCCTTGGCGGTGCCCAGGTCGCGGATCTCGCGAGCGTCGCGAGCCTTCCTGATGGTCTCGATCTGCTTCTCGGCGCCGCGTGTCCAGCGCATGGCGTAGCCGCGCGGGATGAGGTAGTTACGGCCGTAGCCGTCCTTGACCTCGACGACGTCGCCAGGGGTGCCGAGGCCGGAGACCTCGTTGGTGAGGATGAGTTTCATATCGACAGTCCTCCTTAGCGCGCGGTGCTCGTGTAGGGCAGCAGGGCCACCTCACGGGCGTTCTTGATCGCGGTCGCCACGTCGCGCTGGTGCTGGGTGCAGTTGCCCGTCACCCGGCGCGCACGGATCTTGCCGCGGTCGGAGATGAACTTCCGCAGCAGCGCCGTGTCCTTGTAGTCGACGTAGGAGATCTTGTCGTGGCAGAACAGGCAAACCTTCTTCTTGGGCTTGCGCAGTGCCGGCTTGGCCATCGTGGTGCTCCTCTCAGAGCCCCGCCGTTCGAGCGGGAATGGACTCGGACTGTTTGGACAGGTTCCCGCCTTCGGCGGAATTTAACTGCTTGGAAAGGCCCTTGCGGGCCTTGCTGTCTGGTTTAACCAGAAGAATGCGCTTCGCGGATTCTTCTGGTTAGAAAGGCGGCTCATCGCTGAAGTCGTTGCCGCCGCCCTGCTGGGCGCCGCCCTGCTGGCCGCCACCCTGGAAACCGCCACCGCCGCCGCCGAAGCCGCCACCCTGGGCGGGCGGGGCGGGCGTCGCGGAGGCCCACGGGTCGTCGGCCGGGCCGCCGCCGAAGCCGCCGCCGCCGCCCTGACGGGAGGTGCGGTTGACCTTGGCGGTGGCGTTGCGCAGAGACGGGCCGACCTCGTCGACCTCGACCTCGTAGACCGTGCGCTTCTCGCCTTCCTTGGTCTCGTAGGACCGTTGCTTGAGCCGCCCCTGCACGATGACCCGCATCCCGCGCTGGAGGCTCTCGGCGGCGTTCTCCGCCGCCTGCCGCCACACGTTGCAGGTCAGGAAGAGGCTTTCGCCGTCCTTCCACTCGTTGGTCTGGCGATCCATGAACCGCGGAGTGGACGCGATGCGGAATCGAGCCACCGCTTGCCCCGTCGGGGTGAAGCGCAGCTCGGGGTCTTCGACAAGGTTGCCGACGATGGTGATTACGGTGTCGCCTGCTGCCATGGCTAGCGCTCGCCTTCCTGCACGCCTTCGCTTGGGTTACGGCTCAGAGTACGGGGCTTCCCCGACAAAAGCCGGGGCTTAGTGCACGTCGGGGCGGAGGACCTTGGTACGCAGGATGCCCTCGTTGAGGTTCATCTGCCGGTCGAGCTCCTTGACCGTCGCGGGCTCCGCCGACAGGTCGATGACGGCGTAGATGCCTTCGGACTTCTTGTCGATGTCGTAGGCGAGACGGCGACGGCCCCAGACGTCGACCTTCTCCACGGTGCCGCCGTCATTGCGGACCACGGTGAGGAACTGGTCGAGGGACGGCGCGACGGTACGCTCATCGAGCGAAGGGTCCAGAATGACCATTACTTCGTAACGACGCATGCGGGACTCCTACCTCCTCTGGACTCTTGCGGTCACGACACTCTGCCGTGACAGGAGGACGCTGACGTTTGTGCCCGGGCGCCCCTTTCGGCGCCTCGGGGCGATGGATCATCCATCACAACGCAGCATGCACAAGGTTACCAGCCGCGAGTACGTGGGAAGGCCTTTAGGAAACCTAGGGGGTGGTGGCAGTGCCACACGTGCTTCAACCCTCCGAGAGGGAGCGGTTCAAGCTCACGCTCAACACCGACGGGCGTTCGCACCCGGTGGAAAACGCCCTGGCCGTCTCCGCGCTGGCGTGCGGCGTGGTGGCCTTCGTCTCGACGTTCTGGATCTCCGCGCACGCGATCTCGGCGTGGTTGGGCACGCTGGGCTTCGGGGTCGGGCTCTACTCGCAGTACGTCTCGGCGACCACGCCGCAGCGTTCGCTCAACATCATCGGGCTCGTGGGCTCGTTTGTCGGGGCGGCGCTCGGCATCGCGCACGGCGGCTTCCTGCCGTACTCATGAGCGACGGCCCCGGAGTTCTCCCCCCGGGGCCGTTCGATATGTGACTCACCCGCCGATGTGCAGGTCTATGCCGAGCAGGACCAGGAACCACAGGAACACCGCGAGCAACGCCTCCGCGACGTCCCTGAGCAGACCGGGGGTGATGTAGTGGTTCATCCAGGCCACATAGATCCCGACCACCACATAGATCAATAAGATCAGCGCTCGCCAGCGCCAGTTCGCCATCGCTTCTCCTCGCGTAGGGGCGCCTGCCGACTGCCCGGATAGCCCCCCGCCAAACTGCGTTTGATGGTCGCACTCGCACGGGGCTCCGCTGGTCACGCGAGCTACCGCTCTCCGCCCCAGGCTCGCCGCTCCAAAGTAAGCTCGGTGACATGGTGCGCATCGGAGCTCATGTCGATCAGGACGACCCCGCCGCTCACGCCGAGGAGGTGGGGGCCGAGGTGGTGCAGTTCTTCCTCGGCGATCCTCAGGGCTACGACAAGCCCGTGCTGCCCGCCAAGCCGGTCGAGGGCGTCGACATTTACATCCACGCCCCCTACCTGATCAACGTGGCCACCACCAACAACCGGATCAGGATCCCCGGCCGCAAGCTGCTGGAGCAGCACCTCAAGGCGGCCGCGGGCCTCGGCGCCAAGGGGCTGATCGTGCACGGCGGTCACGTCAACAAGAGCGACGATCCACAGGCCGGGTTCGACAACTGGCGCAAGGTGTTCGAGCGCATGGAGTGCCCGATCCCCGTGCTGATCGAGAACACCGCGGGCGGCGACAACGCGATGGCGCGCAAGCTGGAGCGCATCGCCCGGCTCTGGGACGCGCTCGACGGCTTCGACGTGGGCTTCTGCCTCGACACCTGCCACGCCCACGCCGGCGGCGAGGAGCTGGTCGACCTGGTCGGCCGGGTCAAGGCCATCACCGGCCGCATCGACCTCGTCCACTGCAACGACTCGCGCGACGACTTCGACTCCGGCGCCGACCGCCACGCCAACCTGGGCAAGGGGAAGATCGACCCGGAGCTGATCCTGGCGGTCTGCCGGGCGGCGGGGGCGCCGATCGTGGTGGAGACGCCCGCCGAGGGCCAGGCGGACGACATCGCGTTCCTGAGGAAGAACCTCTAGCGAATACACACAGCCTGTGGATAACTTCCCTGGATTACCGAGACGAAGAAACGGGTAAGACGGGAAGCTTGCTTCCCGTCTTACCCGTTTAAGCAAAGGGCTTTTCTTCCTCGCTTTTGGGGGGAGCGCGGGGGGCTTGCCCCCCGCGGGTCAGCCCGCCCACGCGCCGCTGAGGAAACGGCCGGTGTTGACCAGCATGAGCGGCCCCGAGATCATCGCGTAGAGCGCGATCACCCACGCCCTCCTGGTCGCGGCCCTGGCGACCAGCACCCACAGCGGAAACCACAACACCAGCGAGCGCGGGATCGACAGGTAGTACGCCGACGTCATCAGCGCCGCCGCCTGCATACCCGTGTAGACCAGCTCGCTCCACCTGCGCAGCAGGAGCAGCCAGACCAGTACGGCGAAGGCCACCGCGGCCCCGGCGATCTCCATCCGGAAGGCCACCGCGAAGTCGTCTGACCCCATGGCCGAGCGCCAGGTCGTCTTCCACGCCACCCACGGCCATTCGAAGTCGCGCCCCCAGCCGGCCTCCTGCGCGTGCTTCCAGGCCAGCCAGTCGCCCGACCTGCCGTAGTGGTAATACGAGTACGCCACCAGCGGCGCGAACGGCACCAGCAACCACCCGGCCCGCCGCGGCGACTCCTTGCTGGTGAAGAACTCCACCACCAGCGCGACCGCGAGGAACAACCCGGTGATCCGCACGCAGGAGGCGCCCGCGGCCAGCAACGCCGCCGCCGGCCACCGGCCCTGCCTGGCCGCCAGCCACGCCGGGATCGCGAACGCCAGGAAGAGCGACTCGCTGTAGCCCGCGGCCAGGAACACCGACATCGGGAAGGCCAGCAGCGCCAGCACCGCCATCCAGCCGGAGGCGCCTTCGAGTTCGGCCAGCCGGGCCAGCGCCACCATGGCCACCGCCCCGGCGACCAGCGAGATCAGCAACCCGGCGACCGACCAGTCGTGGACGACGAAGTGCACCAGCCGCAACATCGCCGGCAGCCCGGGGAAGAAGGCGGGCAGCCCGTCGTCCGCCGGCCTGCCGGGCTCGCCGTCGTACCCGTGCTCGGCGATCGTGATGAACAACCCGGCGTCCCATTTGCGCCACTTGTCGGCGTACTCGCCGATCGTGACCCCGAGCAGCGTCGACACCAGCAGCCCCGCCCGGGAGCCGAACCAGAGCAGCAGCGCGTCCCGAGCGGCCGAGCGAGTGATCATCAGACGGGCATCAGCGTGAGGTCAGCGTGAACCGGTCGCGAGCATCGTCGAAGACGCCGCCCGCCTGGTCGTCGATGCCGGCCTGCCGCACCACGTCCTTGTCGGGGCGCAGGATGTCCCGCACGACGAACGCCATCATGATCCCGATCGTGATGATCCGCCCCCAGACGGCGGTGAAGTACGTGTCGTCGCCGATGCCCAGGTCGTTCCTGCTGAGCGGCGGCTGGGAGAGCAGATAGAGCCAGATGGCGGCGAAGTACCAGACCTCGGCGAGCTGCCACAGCGCCAGCGGCTTCCAGTTGGGCCTGGCCAGCACGGCGAACGGCACCAGCCAGAGCACGAACTGCGGCGACCACACCTTGTTCGTCATCATGAAGGCGGCCAGCGCCAGGAAGCAGATCTGGGCCAGCCTGGGCCTGCGCGGCGCGGCCAGCGTGAGCACGGCGATGCCCAGGCACAGGACGCCCAGCGCCACCATGCCGAGCGTGCTCACGTCGCCCTCGCCCAGGATCGGCCAGCCCTTGTTCTGGAAGAACAACCACGCCGAGCCCCAGTCCACCCCCCGCTCCTGGGAGAAGACGTAGAACCTGCGCCAGCCCTCCCAGGCGAAGATCATGAAAGGCCCGTTGACCACGAGCCACGCGCCCGCCGCCGAGCCCATCGTGATCAGGAACGGCCGCCATCGCCCGGTACGCCACGTGAGCAGGAACAACGCCCCCACGAACATCAGCGGGTAGAACTTGGTCGCGATCGCCAGCCCCAGCAGCACCCCGGCCAGCACCTGCCGGCGACGCCCCCAGGCCAGCAGCATGCCCATCGACAACGCGCCCGCGACCAGGTCCCAGTTGATGTACGCGGCCAGCACCACGGCGGGCGAGACGGCGTACCAGAGCGCGTCCCACCGTCGCGCCGGTCCGGCCACCGCGGCCATCAGCAGCACGCCGGCCACGAGGCTGATGCCGAGCAGGATGACCGTCAGGTCGTAGAACCTGACCGCCTGCGCGACCTTGTCGATCTCCAGCCACCGGGCGATCCAGCTGATCACTTGCATGACCTCGCCCAGCACGACCGGATATTCGACCTGCTTGTCGAACGGCACCTGGGCGAAGTAGGGGTTCTGGGTGTCGAGCGCCCGGTCGAAGTAGAGCGGGTAGATGTCGGTGTAGCAGAAGTTGGTGTACGTCGAGACCTGGTCGTTCCAGCCGCCGGCGCGGCACGGCAGCCGCACCACGTACGCGAGGGTCGCCCCCAGGGCCGCGATCAGCCCCAGGGGAAGGTACGGGACGGTGCGCCACACCAGAGGGGGGCGCACCTCCGTACTCGTCACCGGTCCTCGGCGGGTCTGCTCGACATCGGCGCCGGACCCGACGTTCGCGGCTTGGGCGCCTCACCGCCGCCGTTGATCCCGTTGTTGTCGCCGGTCTGGGGGAAGCCAGGGTCGCCGGCGCCGCCCGGCTCGTCGATGGTGACGTCGCCGCCGGTGTCGTCACCGCACGGGCCGACGAGGCAGTCCTGGTTGTCGCCCCCGCCGTCGAAGGGGT
The DNA here is from genome assembly GCF_043197025.1 of Nonomuraea marmarensis. Taxonomy (NCBI): domain Bacteria; kingdom Bacillati; phylum Actinomycetota; class Actinomycetes; order Streptosporangiales; family Streptosporangiaceae; genus Nonomuraea; species Nonomuraea marmarensis. Next base: position 59,248 of record NZ_JBICRM010000035.1, on the reverse strand, counting down.
TGTCCCCGCTGTCGAACGGGTTGTCGGGCGTCGGCGACGGGGTGGGCGTCGGGCTCGGCACGATGTTCTCGGGCAACCCCACCTCGGCCTTGGTCGGGAACTGCTCGATCGGCTTGCCCTGGTGCGCGGCCAGCATGAACTTCTGCCAGGCGATCGTGGGCGGGCCGGCGCCCTCGAAGCCCAGGGACACCTCGTAGGGACGGGTGTAGGGCTTTTCTTCGCTGTACTTCGTGCTCGGCTCGCCACGGGGAGTGATCGGGCAGTTGGAGTGAACGGGGGGGACGACCTTGCCCGACTTCGTCCTGCACTCCTCGCGGTAGAACCCGACCGCGGTGGAGAGCTGCGGCGTGTAGCCGACGAACCAGGCGCCGTTCTCTTCGTTGTTCGTGCCGGTCTTGCCGGCCGCCGGCCGGTTGCCGAGTCCCTTGCCCGCCGCGGTGCCGCTCCTCAGCACCTCCTGCATGGCCACAGTGGCGTCGGCGGCCACGCCCGGGTCGATGACCGACTTGGAGACCGCGATCTCGGGATACGCGACCTTCTTGTTCAGCTGCACCTCTCGCACCACGTGGTACTTGATGTACTTGCCGCCATTGGCGAAGATCGAGTAGCCGGCGGCCTGTTCGACCGGGGTCACCGGAGCGCTGCCGATGGCGAACTGGTAGTGGTGCACATTGACGTCGTCGTCCATGCGCTTCTGGTTGAACCCGGCCGCTTCGACGAGGTTCTTCACGTCGTCGATCTGGCCCGGCAGCTTGTATGCCATCGACACGAACGCGGTGTTGACCGACTGGGCGGTCGCCTTGACGACGTCGACGGCCCGGCCGACGTTGTGGCTGTTCTTGATGCCGCCCGCGGCCTGGCCGGGGAGCACCTTCGGCACCGTCTCGTTGCCCGGCACGTAGCTCTTGAGCGAATAACCGGCCTGCAGCCAGGCGGCCAGGACGTACGGCTTGAACGCGGACGCGGCCTGCTTCTTGGAGTCGAAGGGCTCGTTCCACGGGTCGGTGACGTAGTCGGTGCCACCGTAGGTCGCCAGGACCCGGCCGGTCTTCGGGTCCACCGCGGCCAGGCCCGCGTGGAACTCCTTGTTCATGCCCGACATCGTGGTGGTCACGGCGGTCTCGGCGGCCTTCATGAGATTCTTGTCGAAGGTGGAGTAGATGTCGTAGCCGCCGCTCCTGATCTCATCCTCGGTCAGGCCACGCGTTTCCAGTTCCCTCAGGACCTCGCTCACCATGTAGCCCTTGAGGCCGCCGTACTCGTTGTCGTTGCTGGCCTTGCGCGTCCTGGGGAACTTCGCGGTCTTCGGGAGCTGGCCGTACTTCTCCGGCCACACCTCGGCCATGTTCCTGATGACGTCGTTGAAACGGGCCTTGAGCGCGGGAGCGTCGGGCTCCCAGGCCGGCTGCTGGATCCGCGCGGCGAGGTAGGCGGCCTGTACGGGGGTCAGCTTCGCGGCGGTGACCTTCTCGCCGAAGTAGGCCTTCGCGGCGGCCTCGATGCCGTAGGCACGACCGAAGGGGATCGTGTTCAGGTAGTTCTTGAGGATGTCTTCCTTGGTCAGGGTGTCGTCGAGTTTGACCGCGACGAAGATCTCCATGACCTTGCGCTTGACGGACACTTCCTGGCTGAGGCCGTCGTAATAGTTGCGGGCCATCTGCTGCGTGATCGTCGAGGCGCCCTGCAACTGCTGCCCGGTCGCCGTCATCCACAACGAGCGGGCCATGCCCGAGATGGAGATGCCGGAGTCCTCATAGAACGACTTGTTCTCGATGGCGATCGCGGCGTCCTTGATGGTCTGCGACATCTGCGAGAACTCGATGATGTCACGTTTCATGCCGATCTTGGCGATCGGGGTCTTGTCCCGGTAGTAGATCGTGCTCCCCTGGGCGAGCGCCTCGGACTGGGTGGCCACGGGCACTGGGGTGTTGGCGTACGCGACCATGATCATGCCGAAGAGGCCGGCCGCGAGCACCACGAACCCGGCCACGACGATCTTCCAGCTCGGCACGAACCTGCGCCAGCCGCCCCTGCCGCCGCCGTTCTTGGTCGGCGGTCCCGGTGGCACCGGCGGCTCGCCCTGGCCCTTCCTGCGCGAGCGCCGCGGCGCGTCGCCGACCATGGTCTCCTGGTTACTCACCGTGCGCGTGTTCTGGCGAGCGCGCGAGCGCGGCGGCGGCTGGTCGCCGCGCCCGGCGGACTCCTCGTACGGCTGCGCCGCCATGGCCCCGGTCTGCTCGTAGGCGGCCTCGGGACGACGCGGCGGCGGCTGCGCCGCGCCCCAGCCCGGCTCGCCGGTTTGGGGCGGAGAACCCTGGGGCACAGAACGGGATGAGCTGGACCGACGGCGCCTTCCAGGCCGGGCCGGCCCCTCATTCATGCTGTTACTCACACGTCCTCGCATCGTCGTCGGAACAAAACGGCGGTGGGCGTGAGGTTCCTCGCCGCCCTCGGTCTTCACGCATGACCGACGAGGTCAGGCGGTCCGTTTCCGAGGACGTACGAAACCGTCAGGTGGTTCCAGGAACAACCCTGGCAGACCTCGACAACGTACACCCGGAACTCATCGTAATCATGGGCCATGGTCACGAGTTCCGACATGACCTTTGCCTGACCGGCATGCCTGCCGAGGGAATCCCCGTAGACATAGGTCACGTTGGTGACGTTCTCCCTTTCGCAGACCGGGCAGGGGCGCTCGGTCGGCTCGCCGAAGTGGCGCGCCGCGCGAAGGAGATAAGGCTGTGCGTCACAGACATCACCACGCGCGGCTCGCCCGGTACGCAGGGAGCGGACCACCGCCCTTTTCGCGAGGCCGTAATCCACCACCCTCCGTTGTGACCACATGAGCGCCAGACTAGCGGCGTTTTACCGATTCATCCCACGACTTGGCAGATTCAGAGATTGCCGCCATATAGCGGACCGACGTATCCTTGAGATGTATCGACTCGATACATCGACGCGAGAGGGGGCGGTTCCGGTGGCCGGCGGACAGGGCAGGGTCTTGGAGCTGGCCGTGCTCGGGTCGCTGCACGAGACACCGCTACACGGCTATGAGCTGCGCAAACGGCTCAACGCCCTGCTGGGGATGTTCCGTGCGTTCTCCTACGGGTCGCTCTACCCTTGTCTGCGATCACTTCTCGCTCAGGGCCTCATCGCGGAGGAGCAGCCCGCTCCGGCCACGATCGTCGGCGGCAGATCGAAGATCGTCTACAAGCTGACCGCCGAGGGCAAGGAACGGCTGCAGGACATGCTGACCCAGGCCGGTCCTTCCGCCTGGGAGGACGAGAGCTTCGGGGTGCACTTCGCCTTCTTCCGGCACACCGAGGCCGAAGTGCGCCTGCGCATCCTCGAGGGCCGCCGCAGCCGGCTGGAGGAGCGGCTCGACGCGGTGCGCACGGCGCTGGCGCGCACCAGGGAGCGGCTCGACAGCTACACGCTCGAGCTGCAGCGTCACGGGCTCGAGTCGGTCGAGCGCGAGGTGCGCTGGCTGAACGAGCTGATCGCAACAGAACGTCGGGCCTCGGAAGAGGGGCCCGAAAGAGATACCACGTCAACTGATGAGTAAGGGAGCGAGTGCGATGGGTTCGGTTCGCGTGGCCATTGTCGGTGTCGGCAACTGCGCGTCGTCGCTGGTCCAGGGCGTTCACTACTACAAGGACGCCGACCCGGACACACGGGTACCGGGCCTGATGCACGTGAGGTTCGGCGACTACCACGTCGGCGACGTCGAGATCGTCGCGGCGTTCGACGTGGACGCCAAGAAGGTCGGCCGCGACCTGTCCGAGGCGATCGTCGCCAGCGAGAACAACACCATAAAGATCACGGATGTGCCGCCCACAGGGGTGACGGTCCAGCGGGGCCACACCTTCGACGGCCTGGGTGAGTTCTACCGGGAGATCATCGAGGAGTCCGACGAGGAACCCGTCGATGTGGTCCAGGTGCTCCGTGACAACCGGGTCGACGTGCTGGTGTCGTACCTGCCTGTTGGCTCCGAGGAGGCCGACCGGTTCTACGCGCAGTGCGCCATCGACGCTCGTGTCGCGTTCGTCAACGCGCTGCCGGTCTTCATCGCCTCCGACCCGGTGTGGGCGCAGAAGTTCACCGACGCCGGGGTGCCGATCGTCGGCGACGACATCAAGTCGCAGGTCGGCGCCACGATCACGCACCGCGTGCTGGCCAAGTTGTTCGAGGACCGCGGGGTGGAGCTGCTGCGCACGTACCAGCTCAACTTCGGCGGCAACATGGACTTCATGAACATGCTGGAGCGCAAGCGCCTCCAGTCCAAGAAGATCTCCAAGACCCAGTCGGTCACCTCGCAGATCCCGCACGAGATGGGCAAGGCCGACGTGCACATCGGCCCGTCCGACCACGTGCCGTGGCTGGACGACCGCAAGTGGGCGTACGTGCGGCTCGAAGGGCGTTCGTTCGGCGACACGCCGCTCAACCTGGAGTACAAGCTCGAGGTCTGGGACTCGCCCAACTCGGCCGGGATCATCATCGACGCCGTCCGGGCCGCCAAGATCGCCCTCGACCGGGGCATCGGCGGGCCGATCCTGTCGGCGTCGTCGTACTTCATGAAGTCGCCGCCCAAGCAGTTCTCGGACGACGAGGCTCGGGAGTACGTCGAGAAGTTCATCAGGGGCGAGGTCGAGCGCTGACCCTCTGACCCGCGGCGCCGCACCCGCCCGGGTGCGGCGCCGTCGCGTTGCGCTGGGTGGTTCAGAGGCGGGCGGCGGGAGGCAGGTCGGCGGCGGAGGCGGGGTGCCAGGTCAGCGGATCGGAGCCGAGCTCCTTCAGCAGCGGCACCTGCTCCCTGCACCAGGGCGAGATCGCCAGCAGGCCGTTCTGCACACCCTCGGCGAACTCCTTCCACGGCATCCACAACACCTCCCCCACCTCCTCGGGGTTGGGCGCGACCGGAGCGTCGACCGTCACCCGGTAGACCGGGCAGAGCTCGTGCTCGACGATCCCGTTGGGCATCACCGCCCGGTAGGCGAACGTCGGCAGCAGGAGGTCGGCGGGCTCGGCCCTGAGCCCGAGCTCGTAGGAGAGCCGGCGCAGGACCGCCCGCTCCGGCGGCTCGCCGGGCAGCGGGTGGCCGCAGCAGCTGTTGGTCCAGACGCCCGGCCAGGTGACCTTGTGGTCCGCTCTCCTGGTGAGCAGCACGCGGCCTTCGTGGTCGAAGACGTAGCTGGAGAACGCCAGATGGAGGGGGGTCTCATGGCCGTGCACCGACGTCTTCGGCGCGGTGCCGATCGCGTGGCCGGCACCGTCAACCAGCACAACGTGTTCCTCAGTCGTCACGCTATGAAGCGTACGTGATCATGACGACCGCTCGGAACCCGATGTCCACCTGCGGCACCAACCTACGGCGCATATTAGACGGCTAGGCTGACGGGCGTGTCTTTTGTCGCCGATCTACGCGTGGTCCTGCGGGGCAGGGATTTCCGGCGGTTGTTCGGCACCCGGCTGATTTCCCAGTTCTCCGATGGGATCTTCCAGTTCGGCGTGACGGGCTTCGCCTTCTTCAGCCCGGAGAACCAGACGACCGCGCTCCAGGTGGCCACGGGGCTGGCCGTGCTGCTGCTGCCGTACAGCGTGCTCGGGCCCTTCGTCGGTGTGTTCATCGACCGCTGGTCGCGGCGGCAGATCCTGATGGTGGCGCCCTTCGTGCGCGGCGTGTTGTTGCTGCTCGCCGCCGGCCTGGTCGCCGCCGACGTGCCCGACCCGGCGTTCTACGCGGCGGCGCTGGCCGTGCTCGGGGTCAACAGGTTCTTCCTGGCCGCGCTCGGCGCCTCGCTGCCGCACGTGGTGCCCACCGACCGGCTGATGGCGGCCAACGCGGTCACCCCGACGTCGGGGACCGTGGTCACGTTCGTGGGCGCGGGCGTGGGGTTCCTGCTGCGCGAGGTGTTCGGCAGCGGCGATATCGGCGTCGCGCTGCTCCTGGTCATCTCGGGGGTGGTGTTCGGGCTGAGCGCGCTGGTCGCGCGCACGATGGGCCGCGACCTGCTCGGCCCGGAGGCCGACCCCGACCGGCCGCAGGCGCGCGAGGCCGTCCGCCACGTGCTCGGCGGTCTGGTGGACGGCGCCAAGCACCTGGTACGGCACCGTACGGCCGTCGCCACCATGGGAGCGATGGCCGCGCACCGCTTCTTCTACGGCATGGCGACCGCGCTCGGCATCCTCCTCTACCGCTACTACTTCACCGACGGCGATCCCGACGCCGCGCTGCGGGGGGTCGGCCTGGTGGTGGCCACCTCCGGCGTGGGCTACTTCATGGCCGTGATCATCACCCCCTACGCCACCGAGCGGTTCACGATCGAGCGCTGGGTGCCGATCGCGCTGTCGGCGGCCGGGGTGCTGACGGCCGTGCTGGTGCTGCCCTTCCAGGAGTGGGGGCTGCCGGTGGCCGGGTTCGTGCTGGGCGTGGCCGGGCAGAGCGTCAAGATCTGCGCCGACACCACGGTGCAGCGCGACGTCGAGGACATCTACCTGGGCCGCGCGTTCTCGATCTACGACATGCTCTTCAACGGCATGTACGTGCTCGCCGCAGCCCTGTCGGCGATGATCCTGCCGGCGAACGGCAAGTCCTACACCGCCGTCGTGATCGCCGCGGTCGGCTACCCCGCGGCGGCGCTCCTCTATCGGATGATCACGCGCCCACGTCGTTCGACCTCGCCCACTCCAACAGCGCCTCGGTAGCCGCCTCCTTGCCGATCAGGCCCTTGTCGAGCCTGAGTTCGAGCAGGAACTTGTACGCCCGCCCCACCACCGGCCCCGGCCCGACGCCGAGCACCCGCTGGATCTCGTTGCCGTCGAGCTCCGGCCGGATCTTGGCCAGCTCCTCCTGGTCGGCGAGCCTGGCGATGCGCTCCTCGAGCTGGTCGTAGGTCCGCGACAGCGCTATCGCCTTGCGCTTGTTGCGCGTGGTGCAGTCGGCCCTGGTCAGCTTGTGCAGCCGGTCCAGCAGGTGACCGGCGTCGCGCACGTAGCGGCGTACGGCGCTGTCGGTCCACTCGCCCGTGCCGTAGCCGTGGAAGCGCAGGTGCAGCTCGACCAGCCTGGAGACGTCGGAAACCACGTCCTTGGGGAACTTCAGCTCGGTCATCCGCTTCTTCGTCATCTGGGCGCCGACCACCTCGTGATGGTGGAACGACACCCGCCCGCCCGACTCGTGACGTCGCGTCTTCGGCTTGCCGATGTCGTGCATGAGCGCCGCCCAGCGCAGGATCCGGTCGGGCTTGCCGTCCTCCTCCAGCGCGATGGCCTGTTCGAGCACGATCAGCGTGTGCTCGTAGACGTCCTTGTGCCGGTGGTGCTCGTCGATCTCCAGGCGCAGCTTGGGCAGCTCGGGCAGCACGTGCGCGGCCAGCCCCGTCTGGACCAGCAGCCGCAGCCCCTCGCGCGGGTAGGCGCCGCAGATGAGCTTGTCGAGCTCGTCGCGGATGCGCTCGGCCGAGACGATCTCGATGCGCTCGGCCATCGCGGTCATCGCCGCCAGGGCCTGCCCGTCCACGTCGAACCCCAGCTGCGAGGCGAACCTGGCGGCCCGCAACATGCGCAGCGGGTCGTCGTCGAATGACCGCTCCGGCGTGCCGGGCGTGCGCAGCCGCCTGGCACGCAGGTCGCTCATCCCGCCGTACGGGTCGACGAACTCGTGCCCGGGCAGCCGCACCGCCATCGCGTTGACCGCGAAGTCACGCCGCTCCAGGTCGGCCTCCAGCGTCTCGCCGTAGAGGACCTCCGGCTTGCGCGACTTCGGATCGTACGACTCGCTCCGGTACGTCGTGATCTCGATGAGCCAGCTCCCCTTGCGCAGGCCGACGGTGCCGAAATCGATGCCGATCGTCCACACGGAGTCGGCCCAGCCCCTGACGATCTCGAGCACGCGCTGGGGGTGAGCGTCGGTGGTCAGGTCGAGGTCGTTGCCGCTGCGTCCGAGCAGCAGGTCACGCACGGGACCGCCGACGAGGGCCAGCTCGTGGCCTTGCGCGGCGAACAGGCGGCCCAGCTCGTCGGCCACCGGCGCGATCTTGCGGAACAGGTCGGTCATGGTCCGCTGCTGGCTTTCGGTCAGAGTTGAGTCGGACAAACGAGGATGCCTTCCCGGAACATATCCCCCGAGCCACATCGGATCGGGGTTACCGTCGGTCAAGGGACCGTCGGGGGCCATGGAACACGGCAAGGAGGACTATATGAAGGACGCCCTCGCGATCCACCGCTGGCTCCTCGCACACCAGGTCCATCATGAGATCGTACGCCTTCCGCGTCCCATGACATGCGCGGAAGAGCTGCCGGAGACGGTCTCCGCGGCGCCCGGCAGGTGCCTGATGGTCACGGTGCTCGAGGTCGTCACCAGGATCGGCCGCGAGGTCGTCATCGCGGTCACCACCACCGTGGGGTCCCCGCCGCGCCCGGGAACCATCGGCGGGCTGCTCGGCGTGCGCCAGGTGCGCGCGGCCCAGGCTCACGTGGTCAACTCGGCGACCGACTACGCCGACGGGCTGGTGTGCCCGCTGCTGCTGCCCGAGTCGCTGCCGATGTTCATCGACGACCGGCTGAGCGCCGACGACAAGCCGATCTTCACCCCTACCGGCGAGCGGCACACCGCGCTCACCATGCGGGCGCTCGACCTGCTGACACTCCTACCGGGCAAGATGGTTGATCTACGTGGCCCACGGCCGAGAGGATCACGTGGGACGGTCGCGCGGCGGCACTGAGCCCGTAGCATTGCGGGCGTGCGTCGTCGTAGTCCAGCTCGGGCAACCGCGTGATCCGTAAGGCCGCGCTGCTCGCCGTGTTGTCCGCCGCGTTGCTCGCCCCGATGGTGGCGGCGACGCCGGGCGTGGCTGCCACGGAAACACGCAGGCAGACGTTCGGGGTGTCGATCACGTCGATCACGCCGGACGTGCCGAAGAACCTGACCGATGTGATCAAGTTCACCGGCACGATACGCAACGACACCGGCGTCGCGCAGTCCGGCCTGCGGGTACGCCTGCGCTACACGCAGCAGAGGTTCACCGACCGCGCCGCGATGGCCGCGTACCAGAGCGACCAGAACCCCGCGACACTCCCGAACATCCCCTCCGACTCATCTGCCATGGACATCCCGCCGATGGCCCCCGGCGCCCAGGCGCGCTGGGAGTTCACGGCGACGCCCGTGCAGATGGGGATGCGCACGTTCGGCGTCTACCCGATCGCGGTGGACGTGTCGCAATATCGGGTCTCACTCGCGGCGCAACGGACTTATCTCACGTACGCGCCGACCACGGTGCCGGAGGTGCCGCGCAACCAGCTGGCCATCGCGCTGCCCGTCATCGACCAGCCGCACCGGGCGACCGACGACGCCCTGTTCGTGGACGACAAGCTGAGCCAGTCGATCACCGGCAAGGGCCGCCTGGCCGACCTGGCCCGCATCGCGCAGGTCGCGCCCAAGACCGTCACCTGGTTCGTCGACCCCGCGCTGCTCGACGACCTCAACACGATGACCAAGGGCTACAAGGTCAAGGCCAAGGACGGCGACGAGAGCAAGCCGGGCAACGCCGAGGCCGGCACGTGGCTGACGACCATGCGCACCTCGCTGGCCGCCTCGCCGGTGGTCGCGGTCCCGTACGCGGATCCCGACGTGGCGGCGCTCGCGCACCAGGGGCTGGACACGCAGACCGGCCGGGCGATCGAACTGGGCGGGCAGACGGCCCGGGCGCTGCTCAACCGCGCCGCGCAGACCACCGTCAACTGGCCGCCCGCGGGCGTGCTCGACGCCGACGCGCTCGACCTGCTGTCCGTTAGCAAGGACAGAGTGAACAAGGTCCTGCTCAACGCCACCAACCTGCCGCCGCAGCCACCCGTCACGTTCACGCCCGACGCCGCGACGACGCTCGACTCGGTGAGCGGCCCCGTCACCGCGCTGGTCGCCGACGCCGAGCTGAGCCGCTTGTTCGAGCCGACGACCGCCACGTCCGTACTGCTCAGCATGCAGCGGTTCATCGCCGAGACCGCGATGATCGCCGCCGAGCCCGGCCAGACCTCGCCCAGGTCGCTGGTCGTGGCCCCGTCGCGGCGCTGGGACCCCAACCCGACGCTCGTCGCCGCTCTGATGAAGGCCGCGGGCCGGCTGCCGTGGTTGCAGCTGACCACGCTCGACTCGATCAAGCCGGGCAAGGCGGCGGTGCCGCGCGCCGGGCTGACCTACACCGAGCAGGACCGCAAGGAGGAGCTGACCCGCAAATACCTGACGCCGGTCAAGGACGTCGGGTCGAAGGCGCAGCTCACCTCCCTGATCACGGTGCAGAAGACGCCATCGAGCTTCGACGCGGCGGTGCTCAGGTTGACCTCGTCGGCCTGGCGCAACAGCACGCGCGTGGGCCGTTCGGTGACCAAGCTGGTCAACTCGGCCGTGGCGGCCAGGACCGACGAGATCCAGATCACCGGCGCGGGCCCCGACCGGCCGCGCACGCTCGCGGGCAGCAACGGGGTGGTACCCATCAGCGTGAAGAACTCGCTGAGCACGGACATCGATCTCTACATCGACGTCAAGTCCAACAACCCCGATCTGCTGCAGGTCAACTTCAAGCAGGACGGCCCGCTGCGGATCGGCGGCGGCCAGAGCGGCACGGTGCAGGTGCCGATGAACGCCCCCACCAGCGGCAGCGCCGACGCGACCGTGACCGTGCAGCTGAAGACGTCCGACGGCCAGGCGTACGGCGAGCCGCAGCGGCTGACGATCCGCACCACCGGCTACACCGGGATCGCCCTGGTGATCGTGGGTGCGGCGCTGACCGTGATGCTCGCCGCCGTGGTGACGCGGGTGCTGCGCCGCAGGTCGGAGCGCAGACTCGCGCGGGCCGCCAAGAACCGGGAGAGTGAGACCGTATGAGCCGCATGCTTCGGGCCAGCGCCATCATGGCGGCGGGCACGATGGTGTCCAGGGTCACGGGGTTCGTGCGGACCATGGTGCTCGCCTACGCCATCGGCACCAAGGCGCTGGGCGACTCCTACAACGCGGCGTACGCGATCCCGTACAGCATTCTCGACCTGCTGCTCCTCGGTGTGCTGAGCAGTGTCGTGGTGCCGATGATCGTCCGGGCGCAGCAGCACGACTCCGACGGCGGCCGGGCCTACGAGCAGCGGCTGCTGACCGTGGCCGCGGTGGCGCTGGCCGTGGTGGCGGTGCTCGCCGTGTTCGGTGCGCCGCTGCTCATCGACCTCTACACCGACTGGGCTCCGGGCAGCCGCAAGTACGAGGTCGCGGTCCTGCTGGCCCGCTTCATCCTGCCGCAGCTCGCCTTCTTCGGCGTGGGCGCGGTCGCGGGCGCCATCCTGAACACCCGCGACCGCTACGGCGCGCCCATGTGGGCGCCGGTGGTCAACAACCTGGTCGTCATCTGCGTGTTCCTGGCCTACGTCGTGCTCAGTGGGTCGGGCGACAACATCGAGCGGATCGGCAACGGCGATCTGGCGCTGCTCGGCCTGGGCACCACGGCGGGGATCGTGGCCCAGGCGGCCATCCTGATCGTCGCGCTCAAGCGGGTCGGGTTCTCCTTCGTGCCCCGTTTCGACGTGCGCAACGCCCGGCTGGGCGAGATGGGCAAGGCGGGCGTCTGGACGATCGGCTACGTGGTCGTCACCCAGCTCGGCTTCATGCTGACGACCAACCTGGCCAGTGCGGCGGGCGACGCGGTGGAGGGGCACGGCATCAGCCCGTACACGCTGGCGTTCCAGCTTTTCCAGCTCCCGTACGGCGTCATCGGCGTCTCCGTCATCACCGCCATGCTGCCGCGGATGAGCAGGGCCGTCGGCGAGGGGCGGTTCGGCGACGTGCGTAGCGAGTTCGGGTCGAGCGTGCGGCTCATCTGCTCGTTGATGGTGCCGGTGTCGTTGCTGCTCATGGTGCTCGGGCCGGCGATCACCGTGCCCATCTACGGTCACGGGGCCAACAGCGTCTCCGACGCCGTCTACATCGGCAACGTGTTGCAGGTCTACGGGCTGGCGCTGGTGCCGTTCTCGGTATTCCAGTTGCTGCTGCGGGTTTTCTACAGTTTCGGCGACACGCGTACGCCGGTGTTCGTCGGCGCGGGCACTACCGCGGTCAACGCGGTGCTCATGGTGCTGTTCAATGCCATGTTGCCGGCTCAGTACGCCGTGATGGGGTTGGCCCTCGCGTACGCCATCGCGTACGCGCTGGGTGCGGTCACGGCCTGGTGGCTGGCCAGCCGCCGGGTCCGGGGATTGGGCGGCTGGAGCATCGGTATGGGATTGACCCGGATGTATCTCGCCGCCCTGCCCACGTCGGTGCTGGCGCTGGCCGCGGTCTGGGTGGTCACCGGGGCGTTCGACGGGCTAGGGTTCGTCAACTCGCTGATCGTGCTGGCGGTCGGTGGGGGCCTGGGCTTGCTGCTCTATCTCGGCGTAGCGCACAGAATGCGCATCCCGGAGGTCAACTCGATCGTTGGGATGGTCGCGGGGCGGGTAGGCCGGTAAAGAACACGGTCGGAATCGACTCGGCACTACCATGGGAGCCCGACACGTGCGAATGGAAGCAGGAGGGGCGTGGGCGGATCCATCCGGCATAACGTACCTTCGTGGGACATCACCACGCAGGTGGGTCCAGTCATGAGCACGCCCGATCGGCCAAGCGGAGTGAGCCTGTGAGCACGTCGGCCGTCGAACCCGGCACTCGTCTCGCCGAGCGCTTCCGGCTTGAGGACCGCGTGAGCGAGTCCGACGGCGCCACGTTGTGGAAGGCCATCGACGAGATCCTCGCCCGTCCCGTGGCCGTGCACACCTTCGCACCGGACTTCCCGCGCGTCCACGAGGTCGTCACGGCCGCCCGCGCCGCCAGCAGGCTGACCGACCCGCGCCTGACCCAGGTGTTCGACGCGGCGGAGGCCGACGGGCACGCCTACGTGGTCAGCGAGTGGGTCACCGGCGAGACGCTGACCGACCTGCTCGCCTCGGGGCCGCTGGAGCCCGAGCGCGCGGCCGGGCTGGTCGCCGAGGCCGCCGAGGCGCTCAAGCACGCCCACGAGTCGCAGCTCTACCACCTGTGCCTGCGCCCTTCGCACCTGGTGTGGACCACCGGCAACACGGTCAAGGTGCTCGGCGTGGCCGTCGACGCCGCGCTGTCCGGGCTCACCACCGACCAGCCCGCGCTCGACGACGCCGAAGGGCTGGGCCGGCTGCTGTACGCCGGGCTGACCGGTCACTGGCCGGGCGACGAGGAAGAGGGCGGGCTGCCCGCGGCCCCCATGATCGACGGCCATTTCTGCTCGCCCCGCCAGGTCACCGCCGGCGTGCCCGGCTACCTCGACACGGTCACGGTGCGCGCGTGCCTGCCCGAGTCGCGCAAGGGCCAGCGCCCGCTGACCAGCCCGTCCGACGTGGCCGAGGCGCTGGCCGACGTGGCCAGGCCGATGCCGATCCCGATCGCCTATCCCTCGACGCCCGCGGTGGCCTCCGCCTCGCATACCGAGGGCCTGGACATCGCCCACCGCCAGCAGCTCACCGTCCCGCGGCCACCGCCCGCGCCGCGCCGCCCCTCCAACGGCGGCGGCAGCATGCTCAACCGGGTGCTGATGACGCTGGTGGTGCTGCTCGTCATCGCCGCCGTCGGCGTCGGCGCCTGGACGATCGGCCGCAGCCTGGGCAGCCCGACCACGCCTGAGACGTCCGACAACAGCCCGAGCAGCTCGGCGTCGGCCTCGGCCGAGGCCCAGGCCGTCAAACCGGACAAGGCCCAGGGCTTCGACCCGCTCGGAGACGGCGACGAGAAGCCCGAGCTGGCCGCGCTGGCCATCGACGGCAAGCCCGGCACGTTGTGGAAGACCGAGGCCTACACCAGCGCCGACCTGGGCAGACTCAAGGACGGCGTCGGCCTGCTGCTCGACATGGGCAAGTCCATGCAGATCAGCGACGTGGTGGCTACGCTGTCTGATGCGCCGGGCGCGACCGTCGAGCTCAAGGTGGGCGACTCACCCGATCTCGGCTCGCTCAAGACCGTCGCGACCGAGAAGAACGCGGCAGGTAAGACCACCTTGACCCCTGAACAAGCAGCGAGCGGCCAGTACGTTTTGATCTGGTTTACGCGTGTTCCGGCCGATGCGGGCAAGTTTCATGGCACCATCTATGAAGTAGTGGTGCACTCTCCCGGATCAGCTTAATCAGGAAACCCTCTTGTGAACTCCCCACCCGAGACACCCTCAGCAGCGGAGCGGCCGGCGATCACAGACGCCGAGCTGCTGACCGCGCACATCAACGGGGATCCACACGCCTTCAGCGAAATCGTCAAGAGGCACCGCGACCGTATGTGGGCGGTCGCTCTCCGTACGCTCGGTGACCCCGACGAGGCCGCCGACGCCGTGCAGGACGCCTTCGTCTCCGCATATCGCAAGGCCGCCACGTTTCGCGGCGAGGCGGCCGTCACGACCTGGCTGCACCGCATCGTGGTCAACGCCTGCCTCGACCGGATGCGCCGCAAATCCGTCAGACCGGTCGCCGACGACGAGCTCATCGAGGCCGCCGAGCGAGAGACCCCGCTGCCCGACCAGACCGTCGAGCGAGAAGTCTCGATGGAGGTTTCGGCCGCGCTGAAACTGCTACCCAACGACCAGCGAGCGGCGCTGGTGCTCGTCGACATGATGGGCTATTCGGTCGAAGACGCAGCTCAGGTGCTCCAGGTGCCGAGCGGGACGGTGAAGAGCCGGTGCGCACGAGGACGCGCGAAACTTGCCCCGATTCTTTCGCATCTGCGGAACCGAACAGACTTCAATCGCGTCTCATCCGCGAAGGGAGCAGAACTTCGTGACGGGTGATACGCACTACGATCTGGAAATCCTGGCCGAGCTGGCCGAGGGTCTCCTGGACGTCGGCACGGCGCGCCAGGTCCGCGAGCATCTCGCGGTCTGCGACCCCTGCGGGGAGCGACTGGCAGACCTGGCGGCGGTTCGCGAGGTGCTCGCGGCGACCCCCACACCGGCCATGCCGATGGGTGTCGCACTGCGCATCGACAAGGCGCTGGCCGCGGAGGCGGAGTCCCGGCGCGGCGGAGGTGTGGGTCTCGCGGAAACACCTGACTGGGATGAGCTCATGCGGGACGTCCCGTGGGAGCAGCCAGTCGAGGTGCCTGCGCGGTTCGACCGGGCCATCTCTGAGCCGGCGCGGTTGGACCAGGACTCGGCAGACGAGCCCGTGCGCCTCGGCGTGGTCTCCGACGACGGCACCATCGTCCCGGCCAGGCGCCGGACCTCGCGACGGCGCCGGTGGGCACTGCCCGCTGTGGCCGCCGCGGCGGCCGCCGTCGTGGTGGGCACGGCCGTGGCCTCGACCAGCCTGCTCGCCGCTGGCGGAGACGGCGGTACCAGCAGTGGCAGTGGCGATATCGCGGCCAAGCCCGAGTCCAAGCCCGAGTCCCCGCCCAAGGTCGGCCAGCGCGCCAGGCTCTACGGGCTGACCGACAGCGGCCACAACTACAGCGACCAGGACCTGCGTCAGCCGCTCGAAGGCCTGTTCGGCTTCACGCGCATGCTGGGTCCAGGCTCCACCGACGACGGCCAGGTCGAAAAGTGCGTCAGCCGGGTGGTGAGCCGGTCCAAGCTCCCGACGTACGCGGTCGACCAGGGCCAGTACAACGGTCAGGAGGCCCTCATCGTCGCCTCCTGGAAGGACAAGGCCACCCAGCAGTTGCGCATCGACGTCGTCGATCCGTTCAACTGCAAGAACCTGCGTAAACCCGCTCTGGGTCGCTGGTAGGAAAAGTGTTCGAAAGAGCCCGCTTCGGCGGGCTCTTTCGCTTTGCCTGGGCCCAGTAAGCGGCGGGGGAAGTAGGGCAGGGAATCTCAGCGGCCTAGGATCTGTTGACGCCGATGGCAACAGCAAAGAGGAAGGCGTGGAGCGTTGAGCGACGTTCGTAACGTGATCATCATTGGATCCGGCCCAGCTGGCTACACCGCGGCCGTCTACTCCGCGCGCGCCGAGCTCCAGCCGCTGGTCTTCGAGGGCTCCGTCACCGCCGGCGGCGCGCTCATGAACACCACCGACGTGGAGAACTTCCCCGGTTTCCCCGACGGCATCATGGGCCCCGACCTCATGGACAACCTGCGCAAGCAGGCCGAGCGGTTCGGCGCCGAGCTGGTGGCCGACGACGTGGTCGAGGTGGACCTGGAGGCCAACCCCAAGGTCGTCAAGACCCACAGCGAGACCTACTACGCCAAGTCCGTCATCCTGTCCATGGGCTCCGGCTACCGCGAGCTCGGCCTGAAGAACGAGAAGCGCCTGTCCGGGCACGGCGTGTCCTGGTGTGCGACCTGTGACGGCTTCTTCTTCCGCAACAAGGACATCGTGGTGGTCGGCGGGGGCGACACGGCGATGGAAGAGGCCACGTTCCTGACCCGGTTCGGCCGCATGGTGACGGTGGTGCACCGGCGCGACTCGCTGCGGGCCAGCAAGATCATGCAGGAACGCGCGTTGGCGAACGAGAAGATCCGCTTCGTGTGGGACTCCGAGGTCGTCGACGTGATGGGCGACACCAAGGTCGAGGCCGTGAAGCTGCGCAACGTCAAGACCGGCGAGGAGTGCGAGCTGGCCACGGACGCGCTGTTCCTGGCCATCGGCCACGACCCCCGCACCGAGCTGGTCAAGGGGCAGATCGAGCTCGACGAGAACGGCTACATCAAGGTGGCCGCACCGAGCACGGCGACCAACATCGACGGCGTGTTCGCCGCGGGTGACGTCGTCGACCACATCTACCGCCAGGCCATCACCGCGGCCGGCACAGGCTGTTCGGCCTCGCTCGACTCCGAGCGCTGGCTGACCAACACCGAAAAGTAAGGAGCGCACCGTGAAGGCTGTCACCGACGCCACTTTCGAAGCCGACGTCCTCAAGAGCGACAAGCCCGTGCTGGTCGATTTCTGGGCAGAGTGGTGCGGCCCGTGCCGTCAGGTCGCGCCTATCCTGCAGGAGATCGCCAGCGAGCACGGCGACAAGCTGGAGATCGTCAAGCTCAACATCGACGAGAACCCTGAGGTTCCGCGCCAGTACGGTGTGCTCCAGATCCCGACGATGAACGTCTACAAGGGTGGAGAGCTCGTGAAGCAGATCATCGGCGCCAAGCCGAAGGCCATGCTGCTGCGCGACCTCGAGGGCATCATCTAGCCCGCCCTCCGGCGCGGCTGTGCGTTCTTTACGACGCGCTTCCCACGGCAAGGCCCCCCGCTTCATGCGGGGGGCCTTCGCGTTTGTCCGGCAATCGTGGCGTCGGTACGCGTCGTTATGCGCGGGCCCGGCGGGTACGGGCGGCCTTGTACGGCTCCTTCGGGCCCTGAGTGGCCGTCAGACGGGACGTAGGGCGCGTTCCGGACTCATGGACCCCAGGAGCCGCTCCAAAGCCACCTCGACGTCCTCACGCCACGAGACGGCGGTCTTGAGCTCCAGCCGGAGCCGCGGGAATCGCAAATGTGGACGAACAGTCTTAAAACCAACAGAAAGCAAGTATTCCGCCGGAACTACGCAACTAGGCTCTTCCCACTTGAGGTCGCCAAAAGCTTCTATAGCCTTCACCCCGCGCCGTGTCAAGTCTTTGGCCACTCCTTGAATCAGCATCCGCCCCAGCCCACCACCTGAGAACTCCGAAATGATGTGCGCCGTCATCAGCAGCACCGCGTCGGCGCTGACCGGCGAGGTGGGGAAAGCCACGGAACGTGGGCTGTAAAGCGGCGGGCTGTAAAGGACGAACCCCGCGGGCACCCCGTCAACGTAGGCAATTTTCCCGCAACTACCCCATTCGAGCAGCGTGCCGGAGATCCAGGCTTCCTTCTCCAGCCCCGGATCGCCCGACTGCACAGCGCGTTCGCCGCTGACGGGATCGAGCTCCCAGAACACGCACCGTCGGCAGCGGTGCGGCAGATCTTCAAGATTGTCCAGGGTTATGTTGACCAGCCGGCGCGACAACTACGGCCCCTATCGTTGACCCGGAAAAGCGCGCGAAAACCGCGTCCACAGGTGGCATCGTAGCCCAGTGAAGATGTCGCCAGCGGACACCACGACGGTCGAGCCAGGTCACTAACGACATGTCCGGCTGGCGTAATCTGGTATTTCAGTCCGATATGACACCAAGGAGGTGGGCCGTGACGGAAGAGCAGGATCACGGTCAGACACCCGCGACCCAAGGGTCGCGCATCGACGCATACGTCGATCGGTACGCCGCGCGAGCTACCGGGATGGTCGCCTCCGAGATCCGAGCTCTTTTCGCCGTCGCGTCGAGGCCCGAGGTGGTCTCGCTCGCGGGCGGCATGCCGTACGTCACGGCGCTCCCCCTCGACATGGTCGGCGAGCTGGTCGCCGACCTGGTCACCAAGCGCGGTCCCGTCGCGCTGCAGTACGGTTCCGGTCAGGGCGATCCGCATCTGCGCGAGCAGATCTGCGAGGTCATGCGGCTGGAGGGGATCAACGCCGGGGCGAACGACGTGGTCGTCACCGTCGGTTCGCAACAGGCCCTCGACCTGATGACCCGGATCTTCATCGACCCGGGCGACGTGGTGCTCGCCGAGGGCCCCTCGTACGTGGGGGCACTGGGTACGTTCGCCGCTTACCAGGCCAAAGTGGTCCATATCGCCATGGACGATCAGGGCATCGTGCCCGAATCCCTGGCCCAGACCATCTACGCGCTGGAGACGGCCGGGGCGCCCATCAAGTTCCTCTACACGATCCCGACCTTCCAGAACCCCGCCGGCGTCACCCTGAACATCGCCCGCCGGCAACAGGTGCTCGACATCTGCCAGCGGGCCGGGGTGCTCGTCATCGAGGACAATCCGTACGGACTGCTCGGCTTCGACGGGGAGCCCATGCGTGCCCTGCGAGCCGACAACCCCGACGGTGTGGTCTACCTGGGATCGTTCTCCAAGACGCTCGCCCCCGGTTTCCGCGTCGGCTGGGCCCTGGCCCCGCACGCCATCCGCGACAAGCTCGTGCTGGCCATGGAGTCGGCCGTCCTGTCGCACTCCTCGTTCACGCAGCTGGCCGTGGGTCAATACCTGACCACGCAGCCGTGGCGGGAGCAGATCAAGTCGTTCAAGGAGCTCTACCGTGAGCGGCGCGACGCCCTCCTGGACGCTCTCGAAGCGCTGATGCCGCCCGAGGTCACGTGGACCCGTCCCGCCGGGGGGTTCTTCGTGTGGGCGACCCTTCCCGACGGGCTCGACTCGAAGGCCATCCTGCCGCGGGCGGTGGCGGAACGGGTGGCGTTCGTGCCGGGGACCGGGTTCTTCTCGGACGGGAGCGGGGCCCGGCACATGCGCCTGTCGTACTGCTTCCCTGAGCCGGATCGCATCCGGGAAGGGGTGCGGCGGCTGGCTGGGGTGATCGAGCAGGAGATGCAGCTGCGGGACACGTTCGGGACCAGCTCGGCACGCGACCACCAGGGGGTGGACACACCGGGGCCGGATCTGGCCTAGCGCTTTCGAGGGTGGCCGGCGTTCTCCTGCGAGGACGCCGGCCACCGTCACGTCTCGTCGCATGTCAGTTGGGACACTGGGATACCTCTCGTACACCGCCGGCCCCCGCCGCCGGTACGGTTGGACGCGTGCGATCAGCGGAGGAGATGTGATGAGCGATCTGGGCCACGTGCTCGTGCTGGCCGGGGGCCTCTCCTATGAACGAGAGGTGTCTCTGCGCTCCGGTCGCCGAGTCAGCGAGGTGCTGCGTGCCGCCGGCGTCGACGTAGAGGCCCGAGACACCGACGCTTCCCTGGTGCCCTCGATCCTCGCGGACCCGCCGGACGCGGTGTTCGTGACCCTCCATGGTGGTGCGGGCGAGGACGGCGCGATCCGTTCCGTACTTGAGCTCCTCAACGTCCCCTACGTGGGCGCCGACCCGGACGCCTGCCGGGTGGCCTTCGACAAGCCCACCGCCAAGGCCGTGGTCCGCTCGGTCGGCCTGCACACGCCCGAGTCGGTCACGCTGCCGAAGGAGACGTTCCACGACCTGGGCGCCACCGTGGTGCTGGGGCGCATCGTGGAGCACCTGGGCCTGCCCCTGTTCGTCAAGCCCGCCCGAGGCGGCTCGGCGTTGGGGGCTTCGATCGTACGCACTGCGGAGGAGCTCCCGGCCGCCATGGTCGGCTGCTTCGCCTACGGCGACACGGCGCTGATCGAGCGGTACGTCGAGGGCGTGGAGGTGGCGGTCTCGGTCGTGGACTTCGGCAACGGCCCGGTGGCCCTCCCCGCCGTGGAGATCGTCCCGGACGAGGGCGTCTACGACTACGCGGCTCGCTACACGGCCGGGCACACGGAGTTCTTCGCGCCCGCCCGCCTCTCCGCCCAGGCGGCCGCGGCCTGCGCGGAAACCGCCGTGACGGCCCACACCGCTCTCGGCCTACGCGACATCTCCCGTACGGACCTGATCGTGGACGCCGCCGGCATCCCGCACTTCCTTGAGGTCAACGTGGCCCCGGGGATGACGGAGACGTCGCTCCTCCCGATGGCCGCCGAAGCAGCCGGCCAGGATCTGGGCGACCTCTGCCGCACCCTCCTCCAGAACGCCGCCACCCGCTTCCACGCCTAACCGCCCGCCAGTCCCCCGGCGCACTCTGCACGGGGCACGCCGCACGCAGGGCGCGGGTCGGGCGCCGAACTCGACTGTGAGCCCGCTGGGGAGGGCTCGCAGCCGCCGGATGCGGTGAAAGTAGCCTTACGGTGTGCTGATCGATTCGATGTACCCAAAGAGTTTCGCCAGCGACAACCACGCAGGCATGCACCCGACCATTCTCGAAGCCATAGCCGCGGCGAACCAAGGAGACGCACCTGCCTACGGCGACGACCGGTGGACCTCGGCGTTCGAGGAGAAGACCAAGGAGGTGTTCGGTGCGGGCGCGGAGGGCTTCGCGGTGCTCAACGGAGCGGGCGCCAACATGGTCGGCCTGG
Organism: Nonomuraea marmarensis; assembly: GCF_043197025.1. NCBI lineage: Bacteria > Bacillati > Actinomycetota > Actinomycetes > Streptosporangiales > Streptosporangiaceae > Nonomuraea > Nonomuraea marmarensis. The sequence goes on along the minus strand of NZ_JBICRM010000035.1, from coordinate 38,332 downwards.
CGCTGATGCTCGGCCGTTTCGACGCCATCATCTGTGCCGACAGCGCCCACATCGCCACCCATGAAGCCGGGGCATCGGAACGCCTGCTCGGCGTGAAGCTGATGACGGCCCCCACCACGGACGGCAAGCTCCGCCCGGATGACATCAAGTCCCGCCTGGGCGGGATCGGGAACCCCCACGAATCCCAGCCGACGGTCGTCTCCATCTCCCAGGCGACAGAACTCGGCACCTGCTACTCCCCCGCCGAGATCGCCGCCCTCGCCGACGCGGCGCACGCGTCGGGCCTACGCCTCCACGTGGACGGCGCCAGACTCGCGAACGCCGCAGCCCACTTCGACTGCGACCTGAAGACCGTCACGACGGACGCCGGGGTGGACGTGTTCAGTTTCGGCGGCACCAAGAACGGCGCCTTGGCGGCGGAAGCCGTGGTGGTCCTCGACCCCTCGCTGACCGACGCCGTCCCCTTCCTTCGCCGCCAGTCCCTTCAGCTCGCCTCGAAGATGCGCTTCATCTCCGCCCAACTCTCAGTCCTCCTGACGGACGACCTGTGGCGTCGGAACGCCGCTCACGCCAACCAGATGGCCACCCGCCTGGCCGACGGTCTGGCGGACATCGCTGGTGTGTCGCTGACCCAGCCCGTCCAGTCCAACGCCGTCTTCGCCAGCCTGCCACCGGTCGCCGCCGAGACTCTCCGGCAGCGCTACCTGTTCCACCACTGGGACGAAGCGGCGGGCATCGTCCGCTGGATGACCGCCTTCGACACCACGCCGGAACACGTGGACGACTTCCTCGACGACATCCGGAAGACCGCCGCCATGTAGGACGGCATCCGTGAGCCCGCCGCCATGTAGTCGCCCACGCATCCCGGCCTCTGTTTCACGTGAAACACGACGCAGACCGCGTTCAACCTTCGGGGAGCTACGTCTACGATCCCCGGGCAGCGAGTTGGACGCCCTCCTGTTTCACGTGAAACATCGACCGGAGGGCGTCCCCGAAACGCCTGAGCGCCCTCGGTGAGAGCGCACGTGTTTCACGTGAAACAACCATCGACCGTCACGACCGACCCCGGTCCCGGGTTGGCGGTGGGGACGGTTTCACGTGAAACAGGGTCAGTCCTCTGTCTCCCGCATGGCGCGGACGGCCTCCGGGGCCATGGTGCCGATGATGCGCTCAAGGTCGTCGATGGTAGCGAACTCCACGACGATGCGACCCTTTCGGCGACCCAGGTCGACCTTCACCTTGGTTTCAAAGTGGTCCGAGAGGCGGTCCGCGAGATGGGTCAGGCCGGGGGCGGTGGGCTTGGACGGCTGGCGCTCGCGGGGGGGCTTCTGGGCGGCCTTGGCGCTTCCCATGGCGACGATCTCTTCTACGGCTCGGACCGAGAGGAGCTCCGCCGAGATTCGCTTCGCCAGTTGCATCTGCTCCTCGGCCGAGTTGAGGCCGAGGAGGGCTCGGGCGTGGCCGGCGCTGATGACTCCGGCGGCGACCGTGCGCTGGACTTCGGGAGGGAGATTGAGGAGGCGGAGCGTGTTGGTGATGTGGGAGCGGGAGCGTCCGACCTTCTGGGCCAGCTGCTCATGGGTTGCCTGGAAGTCGTCAAGGAGTTGCTGGTATGCCGCCGCCTCTTCCAACGGGTTCAACTGCTCGCGCTGAAGGTTCTCGATGAGCGCGTCCCGGAGGAGGTCGGTGTCCTGGGTGTTGCGGACGATCGCGGGCACCGGGTCCAGGCCGACCTGCTGGCACGCGCGCCAGCGCCGCTCCCCCATGATCAGCTCGTACTGACCACCGCCGACCGGCCGGACCACGATCGGTTGCAGCAGGCCGACCTCGCGGATGGACGCCGCCAATTCCTCGAGGCGCTCCTCGTCGAAGACCTCGCGTGGCTGGCGCGGGTTCGGCACGATCGCGGCTAGGGCGACCTCCTTGAAGTACGCTCCGGCGATCGGCTTCGGGCCGGTCTCCCCCGTTGAACCGTTCGCCGGGGCCGCCACCGTCCCCGTGCCGTCAACGATGGGACCGGTCGGGATGAGCGCCCCCAGCCCCTTGCCCAATCCCCGCCGCTGCTGACTCACTGCGTCTCCTCATCCACCCGGTCGATTCCGGTCACTCCAGGAGAGGTTACCGTCGTGAGCCCGACGCGGTGCCCCCTCGCCACACACCGCCCCGTTGGATTTACGCCGACACGATCACAAATCTGCCAAACCCGTGAATGAGCGTGCTCCGAGTGGGCCAATGTCCTCCCGGCGCCATCCACTCCCCGGCTCCTCGGCCTGCCTCTGCTCGTGGCTGGCGGTGGATAAGCACACGGGCGCGGTCGCATGAGATCGTGACATCCGCCTGTGCCCCATCGGGCAATGGGCAGCAAGGAGACCGGCCGACGGTTCCCGTCCGGCCCGGTAGGAGCCGGTCGTGGGCTGATGGAGGGACGGCCGCGAGATAGGCCGGCCCAAGCCGCGCGGCCGACTCGGCCACTGTCGCGGCCCAAAGCTGCGCGATGGGGTCAGGCCACGGTCGCGCGGTGGGCGATCTCGCGAGCGGCGTCCATGTACGCCATGGCCCCGCTGGAGCCCGGGTCGTACGTCATCACCGACTGGCCGTAACTGGGTGCCTCCGACAACCGCACGCTTCGCGGGATGATCGCGTTGAGCACCGTGTCTCCGAAATGCGCCCGGACCTCATCCGCCACCTGCGAGGCCAGCCGGGTGCGCCCGTCGTACATCGTCAGGACGATGGTCGAGAGGTCCAGCGTCGGGTTGAGGTGGGCCCGGATCAGGTCCACGTTTCTGAGGAGCTGGCCGAGTCCCTCCAGGGCGTAGTACTCGCACTGGATGGGGATCATGACCTCGTCGGCGGCCACCAAGGCGTTCACCGTCAGCAGGCCGAGGGACGGCGGGCAGTCGATCACGATGTAGTCGAGCTCGATCGAATCGTACGCCGCCAGCGCCCGGCGAAGGCGGGCTTCCCTGGCCACCAGAGAGACGAGCTCGATCTCCGCGCCCGCCAGGTCGATGGTGGCCGGGGCGCAGTAGAGGTTCGGCATGTCGGGGACCTGCTTGACGATCTCCGCCATCGGCAGGTCGTCCACGAGGACCTGATAGACGTCCGGGACATCGCCGCGATGCTCGGTGGCCAGAGCCGTGGAGGCGTTCCCCTGCGGGTCCAGGTCCACCACGAGGACGCGCTGGCCGTGCATGGACAGCGCGGCGGCGATGTTCACCGATGTGGTGGTCTTGCCTACGCCGCCCTTCTGGTTCGCCACCGCGATCACCCGGCATTTGGCCGGGCGTGGCCAGGTGTCACCGCCGTCACCGGGGGTCTCGCCGGACTGGACGGCCGTCTGGGTTGCAGATGTTTCACGTGAAACCACTGAGCTGAGCGCCTCTCGTACCAACGGCGAATCACCGGGGTTCAGGGGGGTCTGGGTCACGATGGCCATCCTTTCAACCAGTGGTGTGCCGGTGCCGGGAATTCGCTGTCGCGACACGCCCATTTCGGGCCAGCCAACCCCGGTTGGACTCTCGAATGGACGGCTGTCCGGCCAGCCAAGACCGCTTAACGCGACTGGCACAACCGTCACCTCCTTCGTCGCCGCCTAGCTCGCTCCGGCGCGCGACCCGCTACCACCCGAACCAATGTTGCAGGCGGCTCGACCTTACCGCGCCCGACGGTCACAAGCTCGGCCGTTCGGGCTCCGCTGGCCCGCAATTGGGGCTCCGCCTCGGCGAGCTCCCCCGCGGCGCGCTCCCCCTTCATGGCGATCAGCTCGCCACCTTCGCGGAGCAGCGGCATGGCCCACGTCAGGAGGCGATCGAGCGGCGCCACCGCGCGAGCGCTGGCGACGTCGAACTCACGCTTGCCCGCCAGCTCCTCCGCCCGGCTGCGCAGCACCTCGACGTTGTCGAGCTTGAGCGCCTCGACGCACTCCTCCAGGAACACGGTACGGCGAAGCAGCGGCTCCAGCAGCGTGACCGTGATATCAGGCCGGACAATCGCCAGCACGATCCCGGGCAGTCCGGCACCGGAGCCGATGTCCACCAGGCGTACGTCCGGCGGCACGACCTCGGCGACGACCGCGCAGTTGAGCAGGTGGCGATCCCAGATCCGGGACACCTCCCGCGGGCCCAGCAGCCCACGGACGACGCCGGGACCAGCCAGCAGCTCGGCGAACGTGTTCGCACGATCCCAAGCCTCTCCGGCGAAGACGTCCCGCGCTATGTCCGGCGGTGCCGGAAGCTCATCGCTCACTGGTCGGTGGCCCTTTCTGGGGCTGGAGGCCCATGCTCGGCAACGTCTGGACGAGGTGGTGGTGCCAGGTCATGGCCCGGCTCCGCAGCTTCAGGAACGGTCTCTACCCAAGGCTAAAGGTGAGATCACAAGGGAAGACTAGCGGGCCGAGGTGAAGCCGACCTTTCAGCGCGCGCCGTAGAAGATCCCGACTGGGGTCGGCGCGGGAACGTTAACAACGGATTTAGGCGCCCATACACCTGTTCTGGTGGACGTACAGGGATAAAAGGTGATAAATGCGAAAACGGCCGCCTGCCTCGCGCACAGGCGGGCAGACGGCCGGCTTGGCTGGCGTGACCCGCCTCAGGCGGGCAGGACCACCACGTACCGCTGGGGCTCCTCGCCCTCGGACTCGCTACGGAGCCCGGCGGCCGCCACGGCATCGTGCACGATCTTGCGCTCGAAGGGCGTCATCGGGTGCAGAGCCTTCGGCTCGCCCTCTTCCCTGACCTGGTTGGCGATCTCGGTGCCGAGCTTGGTCAGCTCGGCCCGCCGGCGCTCGCGGTAGCCCGCCACGTCCAGCATCAGCCTGGAGCGCTCCCCCGTCTGCCGGTGCACGGCCAGCCGGGTCAGCTCCTGCAGCGCCTCCAGGACCTCTCCCCCGGGCCCCACCAGCTCATTACCCTTGAGCCCCACGACGGAGACCAGGGCGCGGTCGCCCTCGACGTCCATGTCGATGTCGCCGTCGATGTCGGCGATGTCGAGAAGGCCCTCGACGTAGTCGGCAGCGATCTCGCCTTCCTGCTCGAGCGCATTGAGATCAGGAGCCTTCTCCTGCTCGGCCTCGGTCATGGCCGGCCTCTCCTTCGTGTTCAAGACTTCTTGCTGCCGGTGCGCTTGCTGCGGGACTGGCGGCTGGGCTGCTGCCTAATGATCTTAGGCTCCGGCGGCGGCGGAGGCGCCTGCTCTTCCGGCGTGGTCTTGCGGAGCTTGGCGATCAGGCTGGGCTTGGGCTGCACGGGGATCACGTTGCCCTTGGCGTCGTACTGCGGCATCGGGTGCCGACTGTAGAACCAGTGCTGCTGGCCGAGCGTCCACACGTTGGTGGTCACCCAGTACATGATCAGACCGAGCGGGAAGTTCAGGCTGAAGAAGGCGAACAGCGGCGAGATGTACATCAGGATCTTCTGCTGCTGCGCCATGGGGTTGTCCGGCATCTGCGCCATGGACCGGGTGACGCTCTGCCGGACGGTGAGGAAGGTCGTCAGCGAGCTGACCGCGACGAAGCAGCCGATGACGATCTTCTCGCCGACGCTGGGCGCCTCGAAGAACGTCGCGGGCAGCGGGGCGCCCAAGATGGAGGCCTGCTTGGCGCTGTCGACGAGTGCCTGGGTCATGCCGAACTTCGGCTGGTCCGCCGCGATCGCCCGGAGCACGGTGAACATCGAGATGAAGATCGGGAACTGCGCGACGACCGGCAGGCAGCCGCCGAGGGGGTTGGCGCCCGCTCCCTGGTAGAGCGCCATCACCTCCTGGTTCATGCGCTGCTTGTCGTTCTTGTAGCGCTTGCGGAGCTCCTGGACCTTCGGCGCCAGCTCCTGCATCTTTCGCGACGAGCGCATCTGCTTGAGGAACAGCGGGAAGATCAGGATCCTCATGAAGATGGTCAGCGTGATGATGGTGAGCGCCCAAGTCAAGCCGCTGTTCGGGTCGAGGACCGTGCTGTATCCGGTGTGGATCCAGGTGATGACTTGGGCGACGGCTGTGTACAGCCAGTTGAGCCAGGACAGCTCCACCGAGCTATCTCCCTTGCGTTTCGTGGGACCGGACCGGGCGTGGGGGCACCGGGTCTATACCTCCGGGATGGAATGGGTGGCACCGCCCGATGCGCCGGACAGTCAGCCATGTGCCGCGCAATGCACCATGTACGGCAATCGCCTCGAGTCCATACGCACTACAAGACGGGTAGAAACGGCAGCGTGGACCGAGCATCGGGCCGATGAAGGCCCGATAGAACCGGATCGGGATGATCAGCGCCCGAGCGGCGAGGCTCGGCGTCATCCCTTGCGGTTGCTCCGTCATCTGTGTCCACCCGTCGAGGACTCGCTCCGCCTGAGCAAACGATCCAACGCGGAATCGAGCTCGGCGGCCAGGTGCTCGAAACGCGCGGACGCGGCCGGTGGATTGGCGCGTACCACCAGCAGGCTACCTCGCGGCAGCCGGTCGAGACGGTCCCGCATCAGGTGTCGGAGCCGCCGCTTGACCTTGTTCCGGGTCACGGCGCCACCGACGGCCTTACTCACCACGAAACCCACCAGGGGTGACTCTTCCCCGGAAATGGCAAAATGCACCACAAGGGTCGGGCGGCCCACGCGCTTGCCGCGCCTGACCGCCGCCTCGAACTCCTCCCCGCGTCGCATGCGGGATTGACGTGACAGCACCGTATACGCCTAACGCCCGCCGGCGAGAACCGCCGGCGGGCAAACAATCGGGCGCGGGACGATCAGGCCGACAGCTTCTCGCGGCCCTTACGGCGGCGAGCGGCGAGGACGGCGCGACCGGCCCGGGTGCGCATCCGCAGCCGGAAGCCGTGGGTCTTCGCGCGGCGACGGTTGTTCGGCTGGAAAGTACGCTTGCTCACGGGTGGGCTCCAGGCTTGAAGGTGCGCCCCAAAGGGCGCTTAAACACACATGGATGGCCTGCCAAGGAAGCGAGGGCACGCGAAATAGCCGTCGCGTGACAAGCCGACCGTCGTACGTTACGGGGGAAGTACGCCCCAGGTCAAACCGGGCGGGTTATCCACCTTTCCACAGGCGACTTTTCCACCGCCCGGCGGGCGTCCACAGGATGTGCACCCGGGTGCCACTAGGCTGTGGACAACGTCTTGAACACAGCTGTGCACATGGCTACTGTCGGCCCTTCCGGACGCGCCCAAAGGCTGTGCACAACTTGTGGATCTCCTGTGGAGGACCTGGGCACGGAGCTCGGCCGCCACGCTGTGGACGAAGGGGTCGCACGTCAACCTGGGCGGCCGCGCCATGTGGACAAACGATCGCGGGGGGCCGCGAGAGGGAGGAGGGGGAGCCGCATCATGAACGGTGTCGACCTCGGCACGGTATGGGCGAGGGCCCTGCGCAACTTCCTCAACGAGAACGTGCCGATCCAGCAGCGCACGTGGTTGTCGATGGTGCGCCCGATCGCGCTGGCCAACGACACGATCGTGCTCGGCGTCCCCAACGACTTCCTCAAAGACCTCATCGAGGGCAAACTGCGCCCCCTCGTGGCGCATGCGCTGTCACAGGAGCTCGGCCGGACCATGCGACTGGCCGTGATGATCGACACCACGGCGCCCGAACAGCCGGCGACCGACGCTCATCAACAGCCTGTGACTCAGAGTTATCCCCAGGGTGTGGAGAGTCAGCTGCGTTACGCACAGCCCCCGCAAGCGCAGCACAACCCGGCTTCCGAGCCGCCGCAGTTCTATTCTCCACAGCCGGAGCCATCCCAGATATCCACCGAATATCCACAGCAGGGCTTCTCTTTTGAACAGGCGCAACCGCCTGTGGAGAAAACGCCGGAACCACCGAACCGGTGGGAAGCGAAGAGCAACAAGCCCAGCGAACCAGCCAGACTCAACCAGAAATACACATTCGAGACATTCGTCATCGGGGCCAGCAACCGCTTCGCCCATGCGGCGGCCGTGGCGGTGGCCGAATCCCCGGCGAAGGCGTACAACCCTCTCTTTATCTACGGCGACTCGGGGCTGGGGAAGACGCACCTGCTGCACGCGATCGGGCACTACGCCCAGAGCCTGTACGACGGCGCGCGGGTGAGATACGTGAGCTCGGAGGAGTTCACCAACGACTTCATCAACAGCATCCGCGACCACAAGGCCGACGGGTTCCGCGGCCGCTACCGGGCGATCGACATCCTGCTCGTGGACGACATCCAGTTCCTGGAGGGCAAGGAGCAGACGCAGGAGGAGTTCTTCCACACCTTCAACACGCTGCACAACGCCAACAAGCAGATCGTGATCTCCAGCGACCGCGCGCCCAAGCAGCTGATCACGCTGGAGGACCGGCTGCGCAACCGCTTCGAGTGGGGCCTGATCACCGACGTACAGCCGCCCGAGCTGGAGACCCGGATCGCGATCCTCAGGAAGAAGGCCATCCAGGAGGGTCTGGCCGCGCCGCCCGAGGTGCTCGAATACATCGCCAGCCGCATCTCCACCAACATCCGCGAGCTGGAGGGCGCCCTGATCAGGGTCACCGCGTTCGCCAGCCTCAACAGGCAAGGCGTGGACCTGCAGCTCGCCGAGGTGGTGCTGAAGGACCTGATCACCGCGGACTCCGGCCAGGAGATCACGATCGCCACGATCATGGCTCAGACCGCCGAATATTTCGGGATCAGCATCGACGACCTGTGCGGCAGCTCCCGCAGCCGGGCGCTGGTGAACGCCCGGCAGATCGCCATGTATCTGGTACGCGAGCTCACCGAGCTGTCGCTGCCGAAGATCGGCCAGCAGTTCGGCGGCCGCGATCACACCACCGTGATGCACGCCGAGCGCAAGATCCGGTCGCTCATCGCCGAGCGCAGGTCGATGTACAACCAGGTCAACGAGCTGACAATGCGTATCAAGCAGACATCGCGCGGAGCCTGAGCTTCATGCACAGCCTGTGGAAAACACTGTGGATCTGCGAAAACGCCGAAAGGCCGCGTCTCTTCGCCACGCAATGCCCGAAAAAATCCCCCACAGCCCCTGGGGATAAGTCTGGGGACATCCTGAGGACAACCTGGGGACTACCGGTGGATGACTTGGGGACGGCGTGTGTACAGCCGATCGGGGGCTCCAGACCGGGTGCCTTTACCCCGTGGACAACCTGTGGAAACCCCGTGGATAGCCCGTGGACGAACACCCCAAGATCTGGGGATGACCTGTGGGCGAAGAGTCTCCATCCCCAGGCGCGCGAGTTCTCCCCAGGCGTCGCCCACACCCGCAGTGGATGAAAATCCGGCCGCTGACCAGCCACAACGCCGGTTGTCCACAGTTCCCACAGCCCCTAGTGTGATGACCTCTTATCTCTCTAACAAAGAAACTCAAGACCCATAGAGGGGTTCTCCCGGAACTCAGGTGCGGGAGAGTGAACACTTGAATCAACGACGAACCCAGGAGGCTGATGACCGTGATGTTCCGAATCGAGCGAGACGTCCTCGCTGAGGCGGTGGCATGGACGGCACGCAGCCTCCCGGCGCGCCCGTCGGTGCCCGTACTCGCCGGCATGCGCCTCGAGGTCACGGAGGAGCAGCGGCTCAAGCTGTCCGGATTCGACTACGAGGTCTCCGCCGAGGTGACGCTCGAGCTCCACACCGGCGAGCCGGGGGTCGTCCTGGTCTCCGGCAAGCTGCTCGCCGAGATCACCCGCGCGCTTCCCGCACAGCCTGTGGATCTCGTGGTGGAAGGCGCCAAGGCGGTCGTCACGTGCGGCAGCGCCAGATTCACCCTGCTGACCATGCCGGTGGAGGACTACCCGTCGCTCCCGGCCATGCCGCCGGCCGCGGGCCGGGTGGGCAGCGACGTGTTCGCCTCCGCCGTGGGCCAGGTCGCCGTCGCCGCGGGCCGGGATGACACGCTGCCGATGCTCACCGGCGTACGGATGGAGATCGAGGGCGACACCGTGACCCTCGCCGCGACCGACCGCTACCGGCTGGCCGTACGCGAGCTGAAGTGGCAGCCCGGGCAGCCCGACTTCGCGGCCATCGCGATGATCCCCGGCAAGACGCTCGCCGACACGGCCAAGGCCCTCGGCGCGACCGGCGCCGAGGTGGAGGTCGCGCTCAGCTCCTCCGGCGGCACCGGAGAGGGCATGATCGGCTTCTCCAGCGCGGGTCGGCGGACCACGACGCGGCTGCTCGACCCGGAGTTCCCCAAATACCGCTCGCTGCTGCCCACGGAGTTCTCCGCGCGCGCCGATCTGTCCACAGGCCCGTTCGTCGAGGCGGTCAAGCGCGTGGCCCTGGTCGCCGAGCGCAACACGCCCGTACGGCTGGCGTTCAGGAGCGGTGAGGTCGTGCTCGAGGCGGGCAGCGGCGACGAGGCGCAGGCCGTCGAGGCGCTGCCGGTGGACTACGAGGGCGAAGAGATGAATATCGCCTTCAACCACCAGTTTCTGCTGGAGGGCCTGGGGGCCATCGACAGCGACGTGGCGCGGCTGCAGATGACCACATCGACGAAGCCCGCTATCCTCACCGGTGGCAAGCCTGTGGATGACGGTTCCGTGACGGACTACCGTTACCTGATCATGCCCATCCGACTGTCAGGCTGACCCTGTCATCGGGGATGATGGAAGTCTGACTAGGGGGTAGGACACCATGCAGATCGGCATGATCGGACTCGGCAAGATGGGCGGCAACATGGCCGAGCGGCTGCGCCGCGGCGGTCACGATGTCGTCGGCTACGACCGTGATCCGGCCATCAGCGACGTCGCCAGCCTGAAGGAGCTCATCGAGCGCCTGGAGACGCCGCGCGCGGTCTGGGTCATGGTCCCCGCGGGCAAGCCCACCCAGACCACGGTCGACGACCTCGGCGAGTTGCTCGACGCGGGCGACCTCGTCATCGACGGCGGTAATTCACACTATGTGGACGACCAGAAACACGCCGCCGAGCTGGCCGAGAAGAGCATCGGCTTCGTCGACTGCGGCGTGAGCGGCGGGGTGTGGGGTCTCAAGAACGGCTACGCGCTCATGTGCGGCGGCGAACAAGCCAACGTCGACCGGCTGATGCCGATCTTCGAGACGCTCAAGCCCGAGGGCGAGGACGGCTTCGTCCACGCGGGCGACGTCGGCGCCGGGCACTTCGCGAAGATGGTCCACAACGGCATCGAATACGGCATGATGCAGGCGTTCGCGGAGGGCTGGGAGCTGCTCGAGGCCTCCGAGGTGGTCAAGGACGTCAAGGGCTCCTTCAGCAGCTGGCGCACCGGCACCGTGATCCGCTCCTGGCTGCTCGACCTGCTGGTCCGGGCGCTGGACGACGACGAGCGCCTCGACCAGCTCCGCGGTTACGCACAGGACTCCGGCGAGGGCCGCTGGACGGTCCAGGCGGCGGTGGACCACGCGGTCCCGCTGCCGGTCATCACCGCCGCGCTCTACGCCAGGTTCGCCTCGCGCCAGGACGACTCCCCCGCGATGAAGGTCGTCGCGGCGCTGCGCAACCAGTTCGGCGGCCACGCGATCACCTCGACCGAGGGCAACACCGGCAAGGGCGCCGACTCGCCCGGCGCGGACGTGACACCGCCCAATGGCCTCAAGCGCTAGCGCGCCGTGACCCCAGCGACCCGTGGGGCGCACTAACCTCGTGGGGTGCACGTCGCCCACCTCTCGCTGACCGACTTCCGGTCCTACGCGTCCGTGGAGCTCGGCCTGGAGCCGGGCGTCACGGCGTTCGTGGGGCCCAACGGCCAGGGCAAGACCAACCTGGTCGAGGCCCTCGGCTACGTCGCGACGCACTCCAGCCACCGGGTGGCCGGCGACGCGCCGCTCGTACGTCAGGGCGCCACGCGGGCGATCGTGCGCTGCGCCGTCCACAGGGACGACCGGCGGGCCCTGATCGAGCTGGAGATCAACCCGGGCCGGGCCAACCGCGCCAGGCTCAACCGCTCTCCCGTGTCCAGGCCGCGCGACGTCGTCGGCCTGCTGCGCACGGTGCTGTTCGCCCCCGAGGACCTGTCGCTGGCCAAGGGCGACCCGTCGGAGCGCCGGCGCTTCCTCGACGAGCTGCTGGTGGCCAGGGCGCCCAGGTTCGCCGGCGTGCGCGCCGACTACGACCGGGTGCTGAAGCAGCGCGGCGCCCTGCTGCGCACGGCCGCGCAGGCTCGCAGGGGCAGCAGGAGCGCCAGGCGGGCGGACAGCGACAATGCGTTCGCCGCGGCGGGCGCGGGCGACGTGCTGAGCACCCTGGAGGTGTGGGACGCCCACCTCGCCAGGCACGGCGCGGAGCTGTTGCGGGCCCGGCTCGAGCTCATCGACGCGCTGCGCCCGCTGGTGGCCGGAGCCTACGCCGCGCTCGCTCCGTCGAGTGCCCCCGCGACGCTGGCCTATCGCAGCACGTTGTCCACAGGTGGGGATGCGGATGAGGGTTCCTCGGAGCACGAAGCCGCCGGTGAGCGGGGATCTTTCGATACACAGACGTTATCCACAGACTTGGGGAAAACCCTTGAAGAACGTCTGCGGGAGCGGCTATTGGAAGTCCGCTCCGCGGAGTTGGAGCGGGGCGTCACGCTCATCGGGCCGCACCGCGACGACCTGATCCTCGGCCTCGGCGAGCTGCCCGCCCGGGGCTATGCCAGCCACGGCGAGTCCTGGTCGTTCGCGCTGGCGCTCCGGCTGGCCGCCTACGACCTGCTGCGGGCCGACGGCGGCGATCCCGTGCTGATCCTCGACGACGTGTTCGCCGAGCTCGACAGCCAGCGCAGGCGCCGGCTCGCCGAGATCGTCGCCCCCGCCGAGCAGGTGCTCATCACCGCGGCCGTGCCGGACGACGTGCCAGGAGAGCTGTCGGGAGCCAGATTCGACGTCGCAGAGGGGAGCGTGACCCGTGTCCGTTGACGACAACCCCACGGCCAGGGGCGCCGCGATGGCCAGGGAGAAGCTGGCCCAGGCCAAGGCCGACGCGGCCAAGCGCGGCCAGCTCCCCCGCCGCGAGCCCAGGCGGAAAGGGCCGTGTAGAGAGAACGGCGATCCCCAGCTTTTCGGTCGGGCCATCGCGGATCTGCTGGCCGATCGGGGCTGGGAGCGTTCGGCGGCCGTCGGGGGCGTGTTCGGCCGCTGGGTCGACATCGTCGGCCCTGACCTGGCCGCGCACACCAAGCCCGAGTCCTTCGACGACGGCGAGGTGCTGATCGCGGCCGACTCGACCGCCTGGGCGACGCAGGTGCGGCTGCTCGCGCGCACCCTCGTACGCAGGCTGAACGAGGAGCTCGGAGACGGCACTGTCAAGAAGGTCAAGGTCAGAGGGCCGCAGAACGCGCCGAGGTCCACGGGGGGTTTGCGGGTGACCGGAAGCCGGGGCCCCGGCGACACCTACGGATAGCCGCGTCCAGCGGCTGTCCGCAGCAGGCGATTGCGCCGCTACGGTTAGGCGCCAAGAGCGATCAGATTGCCTCAGACGCGATAAGCCCCCTTTCCGGAGGGGGGATGCTTGCCTGGGGGCAAAACGAGCTAGCGGGCATCACAGGCGCGTTCATTGCCACCTTCGGGCTCCGGACCCGGTAGACTGAAGACGGATTCCGGACACGTCCGCTTGCGTGTCACCCCGGCAGCAAGCCGACTCCCCTGGGTGACCGCGCATCGGGGCACTCACGACGGTGACGGGCACGGCAGGGGCAGCTTCGCAGTTTGGTGGCCTCCCCCGCCGCGTGTCCGCGGCAGGAGGATTTCGCACTTGTCCTACGACGCTAGCTCAATCACCGTACTCGAGGGGCTTGAGGCGGTTCGCAAGCGCCCGGGTATGTATATCGGCTCCACCGGGGAGCGCGGCCTGCACCACCTCGTCACCGAAATCGTGGACAACGCGGTGGACGAGGCGCTGGCCGGTTTCGCCGACAGCATCGACATCACGATCTTGGCCGACAACGGCGTGCGCGTGATCGACAACGGTCGCGGCATCCCCACCGGCATCCACCCGGTGGAGAAGCGCTCCGCCGTCGAGGTCGTACTGACCACGCTGCACGCGGGCGGCAAGTTCGACAGCCAGTCCTACGCGGTATCCGGCGGCCTGCACGGCGTCGGCTCGGCCGTCGTCAACGCGCTGTCCACCGCCATGGACGTCGAGGTCAAGCAGAACGGCCACTACTGGCGCCAGCGCTACGAGAACTCCAAGCCGACGGCGCCGCTGGCCAAGGGCGAGCCGACCGACGAGACCGGCACCACGATCACGTTCTGGCCGGACCCGGAGGTCTTCGAGACCACGACCTGGAACTACGAGATGCTCTCGCGGCGCTTCCAGGAGATGGCCTTCCTCAACAAGGGCCTGACGATCACGCTCACCGACGAGCGCCCCGACCACGTCAACGGCGAGGCGCGCACCGTCACCTACTGCTACGAGGGCGGCCTGGCCGACTTCGTGCAGCACCTCAACGCCAAGAAGGAGCCGGCGCACGCGTCGATCATCTCCTTCGAGGAGGAGGGCGACGGCATCGCGGTCGAGATCGCCATGCAGTGGAACAACTCCTACTCCGAGTCCGTCTACACCTTCGCCAACACGATCAACACCGCGGAGGGCGGCACTCACGAGGAGGGTTTCCGCGCGGCGCTGACGACGATCGTCAACCGCTACGCGCGCGAGCAGAAGTTCCTCAAAGAGGGCAAGGACGACAACCTCTCCGGTGAGGACGTCCGCGAGGGGCTGACCGCGATCATCTCGGTCAAGCTGTCCGACCCGCAGTTCGAGGGCCAGACCAAGACCAAGCTCGGCAACACCGAGGCGAAGTCGTTCGTGCAGAAGGCCTGCAACGACCACCTGCGCGACTGGTTCGAGCGCAACCCGGGCGAGGCCAAGGACATCATCAACAAGTCCCTGCAGGCCTCCCGCGCCCGCATCGCGGCCCGCCAGGCCCGCGACCTGACCAGGCGCAAGTCGCTGCTGGAGGCGGGCAGCGGACTGCCGGGCAAGCTGGCCGACTGCCAGTGGAACGACCCGGAGAAGTGCGAGCTGTTCATCGTCGAGGGCGACTCGGCCGGCGGCTCGGCCAAGGGCGGCCGCGACTCGCGCTTCCAGGCGATCCTGCCCATCCGCGGCAAGATCCTCAACGTGGAGAAGGCGCGGATCGACAAGGTCCTTAAGAACAACGAGGTCCAGGCGCTGATCACCGCCCTGGGCACCGGGGTGCACGACGAGTTCGACATCGCCAGGCTGCGCTACCACAAGGTCATCCTGATGGCCGACGCCGACGTCGACGGCCAGCACATCAACACGCTGCTGCTGACGCTGCTGTTCAGGTTCATGAGACCGCTGATCGAGGCCGGCCACGTCTACCTGTCGTGCCCGCCGCTCTACAAGATCAAGTGGGACCGCAAGGGCGAGGACGCCTCCTACGCCTACTCCGACCCCGAGCGGGACGCGGTCATCGCCGAGGGCATCGCCAACGGCAAGCCCGACCCGCGGCCGCGGGACAACGTACAACGCTTCAAGGGTCTGGGCGAGATGAACGCGGCCCAGCTCTGGGAGACCACGATGAACCCGGCGACCCGGCTGCTGCGCATGGTCACGCTCGACGACGCGGCGCAGGCCGACGACCTGTTCAGCGTGCTCATGGGCGAGGACGTGGAGGCCAGGCGCGACTTCATCATCCGCAACGCGCGCGACGTTCGCTTCCTCGACGTTTAGCCAGAAAAAGGATCAACACCTGTGACGGACGTGAACACCACTCCCCCGGCTGAACGCATCGAGCCCGTGGACATCCAGTCCGAGATGCAGCGCAGTTACATGGACTACGCGATGTCCGTCATCGTGTCCAGGGCGCTGCCGGACGTGCGCGACGGTCTCAAGCCGGTGCACCGACGGGTGCTCTACGCGATGTACGACGGTGGCTACCGTCCCGACCGCGGCTACTTCAAGTGCGCCCGCGTCGTCGGCGACGTGATGGGCACCTACCATCCCCACGGCGACACCTCGATCTACGACGCGCTGGTGCGCCTGGCGCAGCCGTGGTCGCTGCGATATCCGCTGGTCGACGGGCAGGGCAACTTCGGCTCGCCGGGTAACGACCCGGCGGCGGCGATGCGCTACACCGAGTGCAAGCTCGCGCCCATCGCCATGGAGATGTTGCGGGACATCGACAAGGACACCGTCGACTTCCGCCCCAACTACGACGGCAAGTCGCAGGAGCCCGACGTCCTGCCGGCGCGGTTCCCGCAGCTGCTGGTCAACGGCTCGGGCGGCATCGCGGTCGGCATGGCCACCAACATCCCGCCGCACAACCTGCGCGAGGTGGCGGCCGCGGTCAAGTGGGCCCTGGAAAACCCCGAGGCCGGTGACGAGGAGCTGCTCGAAGCGGCCATGAGGCTGGTCAAGGGGCCCGACTTCCCGACCAAGGCGCTGATCGTCGGTCGCCGGGGCATCGAGGACGCCTACCGCACCGGGCGCGGCTCGATCACCATGCGGGCCGTGGTCGAGGTCGAGGAGGACAAGGGGCGGCAGGCTCTGGTCGTCACCGAGCTGCCGTACCAGGTCAACCCCGACAACCTGGCGCTGAAGATCGCCGAGCTGGTGCGGGAGGGCAAGCTCACCGGCATCGCCGACGTACGCGACGAGAGCTCCTCGCGGGTCGGGCAGCGCCTGGTGATCGTGCTCAAGCGGGACGCGGTCGCCAAGGTCGTGCTCAACAACCTGTACAAGCACACCCAGCTCCAGGACACCTTCGGCGCCAACATGCTGGCGCTGGTCGACGGCGTGCCGCGCACGCTGCGGCTGGACCAGTTCGTCCGGCACTACGTGGCGCACCAGATCGAGGTCATCGTCCGCAGGACCCGCTACCTGCTGCGCAAGGCCGAGGAGCGGGCCCACATCCTGCGCGGGCTGCTGAAGGCCCTCGAACGGCTCGACGAGGTCATCGCGCTGATCCGGGCCTCGGAGTCCGCCTCGCACGCCCAGCAGGGCCTCATGGGGCTGCTGGAGATCGACGAGGTGCAGGCGCAGGCCATCCTCGACATGCAGCTGCGCAAGCTGGCGGCCCTGGAGCGGCAGTCGATCCAGGACGAGTTCGACTCGCTGATGACGCAGATCGCCGAGTACAACTCCATCCTGGCCAGCGAGACCCGCCAGCGGGAGATCATCAACGACGAGCTGGCCGAGGTCGTCGGCCGCTACGGCGACGAGCGCAAGACCGAGATCATCGCCTACGACGGCGACATGTCGATCGAGGACCTCATCGCCGAGGAGGAGATCGTCGTCACGATCACCCGGGGCGGCTACGCCAAGCGCACCAGGACCGACCTCTACCGGGCTCAGAAGCGGGGCGGCAAGGGCGTACGCGGTGCGCAGTTGCGCCAGGACGACATCGTCGACCACTTCTTCGTCACCACGACGCATCACTGGCTGCTGTTCTTCACGAACAAGGGCCGGGTCTACCGGGTGAAGGCGTACGAGCTGCCTGACGCCGGCCGCGACGCTCGGGGCATGCATTTGGCGAACCTTTTGGCCATGCAGCCCGACGAAACAGTCATGGAGGTTCTCGACCTACGCGACTACAACGTCGCCCCCTATCTCGTCCTGGCCACCCGCAGCGGGCTGGTCAAGAAGACGCGCCTGGCCGAGTACGACTCCCCCAGGTCAGGCGGACTGATCGCGATCAACCTGCGGGAGGACGACGAGGTCATCGGGGCCCGGATGGTCTCCGAGGAGGACGACCTGCTGCTGGTCTCCAGGGGCGCGCAGTCGATCAGGTTCACCGCTTCCGACGAGGCGCTGCGGCCCATGGGACGGGCGACCAGCGGTGTTATCGGCATGAGGTTCCTCGATGGTGACGAACTTCTTGCCATGAATCGGATCGCGGACGGTCAAGATGTGCTTATCGCCACTAAGGCTGGGTACGCAAAGCGGACGCCAGTGGAGCAGTATCCAGTTCAAGGACGTGGCGGTAGGGGCGTGCTGACTGCGAAAATCGTTAGTTCCCGTGGCAAGCTGGTCGGAGCCGTCATGGTCAACCCAGAGGACGAGGTCTTCGCGATCACGTCAGCCGGCGGGGTGATCCGGACGAGTGCCGGCGAGATCAAACAGTCCGGCCGCCAGACCATGGGAGTGCGATTGATGAATCTCGCTGAAGGCGACAGCGTGGTGGCCCTCGCCCGGAACGCGGAGTCGATGGAGACTTCGGTGGAGAGTGAGGAAGACGGGGGAGGAGAGTAGTTCATGAGCGCCCAGGGTGGCACCGCCAGGACGAAGGCGGCTTCGGGTAACGGACAACAACCGAAGAAGCCCACCGAAACCGAGATCTTCAACGCGGTCGACGACGGTCACGACACCTCGCCCGCGCAGGGTCGGCCTGTCCCGCCCAAGGACGAGCCTTCTCGCGCGACCGCGCCCACCACGGGTCCCGTGGGGGCGCCGGGGTCTGCCGGCCCTGCTGGGCCTGCCGGTTCTCCGAGTCATGGGGGACCTGCGGGGCCTGGGGGGCAGTCGGCTCCGGAGGGCAACGACACGGTTCGCATCCGTCCGTCGCTGACCTCCGAGGCTCCGCCGCCGGCCATAGAGTTGCCCAAGAAGAAGTCGTCGAACGCCGCGGGGAGCCGGCTGCCCCGCAAGGCCCACCTGGTCCTGCGCCGCGTGGAGCCGTGGTCGGCCATGAAGTTCAGCTTCGTGGTCTCCCTGGTCTGCTTCGTGGTGCTGTTCGTGGCGGTGGCCGTCCTGTACGGCGTGCTCTCCGCCCTGGGGGTCTTCGACTCGCTCGTGGACCTGGTCAACCAGCTCGGCCAGGGCGAGCAGGGGCAGAGCTCGATCCCGATCGACATCGCCTCCTGGTTCGAGCCGGTGCGCATTCTCGGCTACACCGCGCTGATCGGGGCGGTGAACGTCGTGCTCATCACGGCTTTGTCCACGTTGGGGGCGGTCATCTACAACATCGCCTCTGACCTGGTCGGGGGCGTCGAGGTGACCTTCAGCGAGGCCGAATAGGCCGAGTAGGCCGGGGTTGCTCGCGCTGTGCCAAGGCTTGGCGCGGCGCGAGCAACGGGCTGAAGGCGGTAAGCTTTTCCCGTCCGAACAACCGGTTCGCCTCTGTCTTGCTGATGCGATACGGTTCGGTGTGCGCGGGGCTATAGCTCAGACGGTTAGAGCGCTTCCCTGATAAGGAAGAGGTCCCAGGTTCAAGTCCTGGTAGCCCCACAGAGTTTGACCAGCTCAGAGGCCGTTTCCCGGAAGTGGGGAGACGGCCTTTGATCGTTTGCCATCAATTTGCCATCAAGATCGTCTGTCACCAGGTGACAGAGATCAGTCCACATCGACAGTAGGCGGACCGTCGAAGGGGACTGCCCGATGTTGAATTGAACGTTGAGATCCGCCTCGCTCGATGGCGGCACTCCGTCCGAAGGCGTAGGTCAGCCCGCGATGCGACCCTTGTACTGCCGCCTGCCCCCAAATCCCATGCGGTCTCCAGGTGGACCATGATCGGCACGGTCATGGGCAGGTGTAGCGGCGCTCGCAGCTCTCATCATCTCGACCATCGCCCTGGCGATGCAGATGGCCGACCGCGCAGAACGACAAGATCAAGAGCGTAGCCAGAACGCCATGCGTGTCACCTGGTGGGTGGAACACGAAGAAGACGAACGTGCGCTCGCCATAACTAGATTCACTGTGCAAAACACCAGCATCTATCCCATGTATGCCTGGGCGCTTGTGATAGAGGGCAACGAGCCTGCGGCGCTGACCAGCCCGCCTGCATCCGGGCCTAATGGGTGGACGCCCAAGGGAGTCCTCCCATATCCGCTCGGAACGCTCTCCCCATGCGTCAAGTACGTCTTCGAGAATCCGGCTGCCGGTGACATCGTCGACCCCGAGACACTCGCGCCGCTTTACGCCTGTACGCCCTCGCCTACAACAACCCCGAGAACCGGGGCTGGCAGCGCAACCTTCAGGGCGAACTCGCAGGCCCCTACGAAACCATTTTCCCGCACCCCAGCCTCCCCAACGAGAGAGACGAGAACGCCTACCTCTACAGCGAGAAGTACAGGCTCAAGCCGATCGCGACAGAAACCGTTCCGAGGTGCACATCCAACTGACGCAGTGATCGCCGAGACGTAAGCGACGAAATCTGTCATCCTCCCCGCGGCCAACCCGCCACGGGGGAGGAGCACCCACCCATGCAGACCATCCAGGCTGCCGACTACACCCGAGGCCGCCTCGGCGGTCATCGTGATCCACACCGCTGAACGACGGCTATCCGGCGACATCCCCCGACGCCCCGGCGAGAACCCATGAGCGCCCTGCGTGCCCCGGCAAGGCGCGCCGTCCGCCATCATCGCCTTCCATCGACAGCCACCCCAGGCTGACCTGGGCGAGACTGCGCGCCCGGCCGGTGCCGTCGCGCAGCAGCCCCAGGTGGCTAGGACGTTTCGAGATAGGTGACGATGTCATCACGGTGATGCCTGAGGTCAGCCGCAGCGGCCGCCACTCGGCACCGTGATCAGCAGTCGGCACCACCGCCAGCGCGAGCGCTGCGACTCTCCGTTACCGCGCATCTCGTCGCGAACCATTGTCGATATCCCGTCACTCAACACCAGGGACGGGGGAGTTCGAGGTCCAGTACGTCGCTGAGGGCGGCCGGTTGCGGCGCGTCTCGCTCGATCAGGCGGGCGGGGGGTGTCTCCTACAAGGGGCAGCCGAACTTCCCGGGGTTGTGGTGGTCGGCGACCGCCGGTGGGCCCGGCGACGCATCGCCACGCGGCGGTCACCCGGCGGCGCGGATTCTTACGGGGTCATTACCGTCCGTCTCGGCGTCGCGCGCGTCTCTTGGGGACAGGGGCGCGGTCGGTTAGCTTCCCGTTCGACACTGATCGTCAGACCTGGGAGCAGCATGAACCCCCTGCGTCGCTGGACCACGCGAATCCAGCTGATCGCCGTCGCCGCGGCCTGTGCCCTGGCGGCGACCGTCCCTGCGAGCGCGGCGGCGCACGCGGCCTGCCGGCCCGCGCTGGCCGGATTCACGCTCGCTCAGGCCGAAGTCAAGCCGGGCGGCACCGTGGCCGGTACGGTCACGTTGACCTGCGCGGCGGGCAGGCGCGGCGTCCTCGTGGCGCTGTCCACCACTAGCGGCGCGATCGGCCTGCCGTCCGGGGTCACCGTGCCCGCGGGTTCGACCCGGGGCACAGCCGTCATCACCGGCCGTGCGGTCACCGCGCCGACCACGGCGACCATCACCGCGTCCTACGGCTCCGGCGTCCAGCGGCAGACGATCACTGTCGTCCCTGCCGCCACCCCGACCCCGGCGCCGAGCCCTTCCGAGCTGCCGAAGCTGCGCTCGGGCAGCGTCTCCCCGCCCGTCATCACCGGCGGCGACGGCGCAGTGCAGACCATCACACTGGACCGTCCGGCACCGGCCGGCGGCGTGGTCGTCTCGCTGAGCTACGACCTGATCTACGGCGCGTCCACCGGCCGCAGTGCCGTCGTCCCCGCCGGCGCCACCAGCGTGACCTTCCCCTTCCGCATCGGCGCCCCCAAGCAGGAAACACTCGCCCGGCTGCACGCCCAGGTGCCCGGCTCGCCGCTGACGCCGATCGCCGAGGTCAGGATCCTGCCCGCCGACCCGGCCATCCGCGCCGTGACCGCTCTGGACTTCTCGGCCCCAGCGGCCCTCGTCGGCGCCACGGTGACCGGCACCGTGACGTTGAAGGAGCCGGCGCCGGCCGGCGGCATCACGGTCGCCCTCTGGTCCAACACGAGCTACGGGCCCAGCGTGTACGTCCCGCCGTACGTCACCGTCCCCGCGGGCAGCGTGAGCGCGAGCTTCCCCGTCAGGGTCAACGAGGCCGCCACCGCGTCGGTCGTCACCCCGTCCGCCGACCTGGGCACCTCGCTGGTCACCCAGGAGCTCGTCGTGGTGCCCAGCACGTTCTCCCTGTCCGGCGGCGGCGGCCTCCAGCCCGGCGAGCCCGTGCGCGGGGCCGTGGGGATCGGGTCGGCGCCCAACCCCGGCGGCGCCACCGTCGCGCTGGCAAGCGACAGCCCCAGCGTCAGCGTCCCCGCCACCGTTACCATCCCGCCGGGAAGCCCCGGCGCGGCGTTCCCCATCACCGTGGGGGACATGATCCCGGCCGACCGGGTGGCGCACCTCACCGCCACCTGGAACGGGCAGAGCGTCACGTCCACCCTCTACTTCTGAGCCCCCGGCACCCCCCGGGGGTGGTGAGGATCTTGCGGTTGGTCTGGTCTTGCGCGCGCTTGGCGCGCGGTGCGGGCGCGGGCATCGCCTGGCCATCTGCCGAATCGGCGGTCACACTGCGATCATGACCGGGCCCGTGCGCCGCGAAGGAGCCCCCATGAGCGATAGGCCAAGAAGGGCCGGATGGGTGTGGTCGGCCATTCAGGCTGCGATCGTGACGCTCGGAGCGATCCTGCTGGTGGCGTTCCCGTTCGCAGACCTGCTCACGTGGGCCAGCTCCCCGCAAGGGCTTCGGCAACCGGCGTTTTGGGCGTGGCTGACAACGCTCTGGCTGCTGGCTACCCCTGTCGCGCTGGCGCTGGAAGCGGTGCGGTCCTGGCATCGCGGTTATCGCGCCCGCAAGACACTCCTCATCGCATGGGCGATGATCGCTCTAGCCGCCATCGTGCAGTGGCAGGTCGGCGTCTCGTGGGGGGAGATCATCATCAGGCCCGTGGTGCTGGCCATGGTGTTGTGGTTGCTACGTCCGATCGAGCGCGCCGGCGACGTCGGCCCCGAGCACGACGGTCGCGTGGACCATCCGCCTGGCGCCTGACTAGGCCCCCCAATTCCCCCCAGAAATACCACCAGGCCCCCGCACAGCCGCGCGGGGCCTGGTGGTGGATGCTGGGCTGAGCATCCGGGGCCGGTAGCGACGGTCCCGGGCGCCCCTACTTGAGCACGCAGGCCAGGTGCGCGTGGCGGTGCTCGACCCCGCGACCTGGGATGACCTCCCGGGGCGTCCCGGGCAGACGGGACCGCGCCCACCAGCCAGACGCAACGAGGAAACATTTGGTCGTTTCTGTACTAAATAGGGATTTTGTCTGTCTTGAGTGGCCGATAGAAACCGGCGCATGGCCTCGCCCTGCTACCAGCCACAACATGCTCAGACGCGCCCGCTGCGGCCGCTGCGGCCGTTGGCCCCCCGCGCGAGTTAGCCGTCATGGCGAAGCCCCAGACTCGCTTGCGCAGCCCGATCGCGCCGATGCTGGCCAAAAGCGTGGACGCTTTCCCCCAGGGCGGCCGGGAGAATGGGCGTACGAGCCCAAGATGGACGGCTTCCGCTGCCTGGCCACCATCGACAGCGACCGCGGCGTGCATCTGCAGTCCCTGCGCGGCGCACGCTTCAACGAGACGTTCGGCGAGGTGGTGTGGGCGATCTACGAGCACATCCCCGCCGGCACCGTTCTCCGCTTTGCCGTACGATCTTGGTGTTCAGATCGTGCCGACCCTGGGCATCACGTCGCGCGCATGTGTGGGACGTCAGCGGTGTGCCCCAGAGCCGTGCTCAGTCGCTTCCCCCGATGGGCCTTTGGATCAGGATGTCGGTGGGGAACCCTTCGGCGACCTGTCTCGTCCGGACGACGCGCCCGGACGAGACTAGGACGGTCGTGTCGCCGAACGGGTACCGCACCCAGATTTGGAACGGAATCCTAGACGCCGAGCATGATCACATCCTTAACCAGGCCGTGGACGGGTGGGCCGGCGATATGGGTGACGTCGAAGGTGTGACGGTGCAGGTGGAGGGGGTGGATGTCGTCGGTGGCGTTGCAGAAGCGCATCCGGTAGCGCTTGCCGCGCTCGATCGGCAAGATCGGCTCATTGGTGTGCATGTTGAACGCCTCGCTGTTCAACGTCCAGATGTTGAACCCGTTGTCGGCGGTGTTGCGCTTGTTTATCAGCAGGTCCATGACATGGTCGGGCCGCATAGTCGCAGGGCCGGGCTGGGCGAAGCTCCGGTAGTCCCAGGTGGACGAGGCGGGCGTGCTCCATTGCGGGGAACCGCTGTGGCCGGCGTACTGCACCACCGTGCCCATCCCCGCGCGGTCATCCCGCTCGCCGCAGCAGCAGCGCCCCGGCGGTCATCGCCGCCCCCGCGGCGACGGCGGCCACGGCGGCGACGAGGGCGGTAACCGGGAACCCGAAGGTGCTGGAGAGGGCCCCGAAGGCGAACGGTGCGATAGCGGCGCCCGCGTAGAGGCCGATCTGCACGGTGTGCCCGGCGTCCTCGGTCCGGCCGGGTACCAGGCGCAGCGTGGTGGCGAGCAGGAGCCCGGTCCAGCCCCAGCCCGCGGAGAAGGCCAGGATCGCACCGAGAACGAACGTCGTTGACGTCCCGATCGCGATCAGTGCCAGCCCGAGCCCGCCGGTGAGCATCATCGTGACGATCACCGCCGAATTGCGGCGCGGAGCCCGGTCGGTGAGCGCCCCGGCGGTGATCCGTACGGCGATGGCGAACAGGGCGCTGAGCGACAGCAGGTTACCCGTGAGGGTGGTGCCTAGCCCGGAGTGGGTGCCCAGTTCGACGAAGTACGTGGCCACCGCGTTGTTGCCGGTCGCGGAGAGCGCCGCGGCCAGCGCCCATAGCCCCAGTACCCGCCCGACCGTCCGTTGCTTGTCGCCGGCCTCGCCGACCTCCTTCGGCCTCACAGGCGGCGGGCCGCCGGGTGCCCGGGCCAGCGAGACGAGCGCGGCCGGAACAAGCGCGGCGATACCCGCGACAAGCAGGGCGGTCCGCCAGCCGTAAGCCGGAAGGACCAGGGCGACGAGCAGGCCGGGGACGAGGGTGCCCGCCCCCAGCGCCGCGCCGATCATGCCCGCGGCCAGCGAACGCCGGTGTTCCGGGACGCGCGCCGCGATCAGCCGGCCCGCCACCGGCTGGACGAGCGCGTTGCTCAACCCGCCCACCAGCAGTATCGCCGTCAGCATCCCCGGCCCGGTCACCCGCGACGCCACCAGCATGACCGCCGACGCGACCAGCGCCGCGACGGCGAGAACCGTGGGGACCGGCAACCGCGCCGCCACCCGTTTGGCGACGGGCGAGCCGAAGGCGGTGGCGGCGTAGAAGAGGCTCATCGCCAGCCCGACGGCGCTGCGGGAGGTGTGCAGGTCTGCTTCGATCGTCGGGGCCAGCGCCCCGACGGTGAAACCGGGCATCCCCGCCACGGTCGCGGTCAGCGCGGTCGCGATGATTCCCGGCCAGTGCCGTGCGGGCGAGCGGGTGGGCAGGCCGTGGGTGATTGTCGTGGTCATGGTCGATCCCGGGGCGGGTCAGACGTCCAGGGGGCGCCAGGCGGAGCCGGCGCCGTTCCGGCGGACCTGCCCGAAGACCGCATCGGCGAAGTGGATGCCAAAGCCGATCGTGTCAGGCTCTTCCAACTCGGCAACGAGATGATGACGATGCTCGGCGGACTGGGCACGGTCATGGTCGTAGAGGCAGGACCATTTGGGGTGGTCCACCTGGATCGGTGAATGCAGGGCATCGCCGAAGGCGATCAGCCGGGTTCCGCCCCCGGTGATGACGTACTGCGTGTGCCCGGCCGTGTGACCACCGGTGATCTGGACCCGCACGCCAGGGAAGATCTCCTGCCCGTCCGTCACCGTACGCACGCGCGGTGTCAGCGCGGTGGCCTCCTCCTCGGTGATGCCCTGCGCAAACAGGTCGCGTTGGGCCCATTCCGGTTCGGCCACCAAATACTCGGCCTGGGTGAACACGGGCTGGTCACCGCCCGGGGCCGCGTGCCAGGCCCAGCCGAGGTGATCGATGTGCAGGTGGGTGAAGGCCACCGCCTCGATCTCTTCCGGCCTGCGGCCGAGCTCGGCCAGACTGTCCAGCAGCGCGCCACCGTGAACGGCGCCGTTCGGATTTCCCGGCTCGGCCGGCAGCGACACCGGCCCCCATCCCGCATCGATCAACAGTGCGCGGTCGCCGTTCTCCACCAGGAGACCACCGATACTCGCCACAAGATGGCCGGAGGCATCCAGGTATTGCGGGTGGGCGGCCCAGATCTCATCGGTGGTGTCCGGCAGCCAGCTGCGCGGCCTCCCCTGTATGGCCCCGTCCGGCACGAAGGACACCCTCGTGTCACCCAGCCATACCGAGCGGATTCCCGCTGGCCGCCGCAGCCGCTCGTCCTGGTCAACCGCGGAGTTCGCCATGGTCGCGTTCCCTTCTTCGGGGTCAGGTCATCGCCGGGTCGTCGGCGATCAGGCCACCATAAGCATCAAGCTTGAAACGGTCAAGCTTTAAATGTGCTGGCTTGAAACAGTCAAGCTTTAAATGTGCTGGCTTGATGGACTTGCTAGGATGGGACGCATGACGACATCCCCAGAACCGCAGGCCATCGCCGAGCGGGAGCTGTGCGGTCTGGTGAACGGACTGGCCCAGCAGATCGCCGATCACGTACGCCAACGCGCGGTCACCTTGGGCCTCACCTCGGCCCAGGCGACCGCGCTGCGGGAGATGACCGGCCCAATGACCATGCGAGAGCTCGCCGAACGCATGAGCTGCGAGCCCTCCAACGCCACCTTCATTGTCGACAAGCTCGAAAAACAGGACCTGATCGAGCGCCGCGCGCACCCCACCGACCGCCGCGCCAAGCAACTCGTCCTCACCCCGGAGGGCAGCGCCCTCCGTGAACGGCTCCTCGAACTCCTCGTCCAGGACTCACCGCTGGCCGGCCTCACCACGCAGCAGCAGCGCGCCCTTCAGGGCCTGCTCGAACAAGCCATCACCCGTCCATGAGTTGACGCCGACACCCTGTCGGTGGCCATAGTGGTTCGACGTTTGTTGATGCCACGGGTCTTGAGCAGCAAACGATCGGTCAGTGGCGGTGGCGAGCCGCTCGCTACCGTGCGCTGCGCCGACCTTGCAACGCAAGCCTTTTCGCCCCTCGGCCAGGGCCCCATGGATATGACCTTCCACGAGGACGGGGGAGCTTGTCACCTGAAGGGCTCTGCCAAGATTCCCGTGGTAACGGATTGCGCTGTTTCACCTACCTAGTGTTGCTCTGGATGAGACCGTGAGCGGTGTGCAACCGTGACGTGGTGGACGTGCTCTTCCCGCATTTGGCGGCGGTGGAGATCGAACGGGTGGACCGTCAGGACGGCCGGATCCGGGTGGTGGCCCGTACGCGGGGTGATCCGGTGTCCTGTCCGTCGCGCGGGGTGGCCACGGGCAAGGTACACGGCTATCACCGGCGGCGCCTGGCCGATCGCCCGGTGGACGGGGCGCCCGTGGTGATCGAGCTGAGGTTACGACGCTTGGTCTGTAGCAACCTGGACTGCGCGCGGCAGACCTTTCACGAGCAGGTGCCTGGTCTGGCCGGCCGCTATGGGCGTCGCACGCCGGGTGCGACGGCGCTGGTGGCAGCGTGCGCGCTGGCGCTGGCTGGGCGAGGCGGAGCCGCCCTACTGGCCACGATCGGGTTCCTGCTCAGCCGCACCAGCGTGCTGAGCACCCTGATGGCACTGCCTGAACCGCCGCCGGCCGTCCCGGCGGCGATCGGCGTCGACGACTTCGCGATCAAACGGGGTCAGCGGTATGCCACCATCATCATCGACGCCCTCACGCATCGATGCCTGGACGTGCTGCCCGATCGGCTCGGCGTCACCTTCGCCCACTGGCTGCAACAGCATCCCGGCGTCCAGCTCATCTGCCGGGACCGCTCCACCGCGTACGCGGCCGGCGCCCGCGATGGCGCGCCGCAGGCGGTTCAGTGCGCTGATCGCTGGCACCTGCTCAAGAACCTCAGCGAGGCCGTCGAGAAACTCGCTCTGGCACACCGTGGCTGCTTCCGCGACATCGCCACAGGCCAGGGCCGCGACGAAGGTCCCACCGTACAGCGCACCCGCAGCCGGCATGCGACCATCCACGCCCCTGCTGGGCCAGGGCCTGCCGAACAACGAGATCGCCCGCCGCCTCAACCTCGCCTTGAACACCGTCAAGAAGTATGCCCGCGCCCAACGGGTCGAGCAGCTGATCGGCGGCTCGAAACGGGGTGCCACATTGGTCGACCCGTTCCGCGACTACCTGCGCAGCCGCCGAGCCGCCGAACCCGGCGTGACCGTGTGGGCCCTGCTGCGAGAGATCAAGTCGATGGGGTATCAGGGCGGCTCCACCCTGCTGTACCGCTACCTGGGCCAAGGACGCGCCGAAGATGCCCAGGCGCCGCCCTCACCCCGCCGCGTCGCCATCTGGATCATGACCGACCCGGCCCACCTCAGCGCCAGCCGCACGGCCCGACTGCAGGAAGTGCTGGACTGCTGCCTGGAGTTGAAGCAGGCCACCGAGCACGTACGCACCTTCACCGACCTGCTCACCCAGCGCCAGGGACACCGGCTGGATAACTGGATCGCCGAAGTCCGTGCCAGCGATCTGCAACCCTTGCGCTCCTTCGCCGAAGGGCTGCTCATCGACCACGACGCCGTCGTCGCCGGGCTCACCCTGCCCTATAGCAACGGCCCCACCGAGGGCGTGATCAACAAGATCAAACTGCTGAAACGGCAGATGTACGGGCGAGCCGGTCTCGCCCTGCTCCGAAAACGGATACTTCTCACCATCGCTGCGAACTGAGCGTTACCACGAAAATCTTGGCAGAGCCCTTAGAGTGATACCCCCGGACGGGGAAACGGTGCTCATCGCAAACTACGACGGCGGTGATCGTGAGGGCCCTCATGGTTCTCCTGGTCTGGTGCGGAGGTCGGCGGCATGATTTTGCTGCGGTTTTGGCCGAGGTTCAGGTGTTCGGCGAGTTCGGCTTCGAGACGGGCGATACGGGTGTCGAGAAAGCGGTTGTTCTCGCGGGCAGCCTTCAGCCGGTCGGTGAGCCGCTGGTTATCTGTGGTGAGCTTCCGGTTGTCCTGACGGAGGGTCCGGTTCTCAGTGGTGATGCGTTCGATGGCGTCGGCGGGCAGGTCGATTTCCAGGTCGCGGATCTGGCCCAGCAGCCGGCTGATTTGGTCGCGCTGGTTGACGATCTCGGCGTAGGCGGCTCTGAGAGGGCGGTTCGCGAGTTGATGTCCGCCATGTCGCAGTGTGATCGGATGAATCTGTAGCGTTATGCCCGGCTGGTGAACCTGCATGTGCTGGGATAGCGGCGTGAGCGAGCGCAAGCCGTACCCGAGCGACTTATCCGACGAGCGCTGGGCCTTGATCGAGCCAGTCATCACGGCGTGGAAGGCCGCGCACCCCTCGGTCAGCGGCCACCAGGGCAGCTACGAGATGCGGGAGATCATCAACGCGATCCTCTACCAGGGCCGGACCGGCTGCCAGTGGGACTTCCTGCCGCACGACCTGCCACCCCGCAGCGCGGTGTACTACTACTTCGCCGCATGGCGTAAGGACGGCACCGACAAGACCATCCACGACCTGCTGCGCTGGCAGACACGGGAGAAACACCGACGATTAGCCGACCCGAGCCTGGTGGTGCTCGACACCCAAAGCATCCACGCAGCGGCCGGAGTGCCCTCGGACACAACCGGCGGGGACGCGGCCAAGAAGGTGCCCGGCCGCAAGCGCGGCCTGGCCGTGGACGTGCTGGGCCTGGTCATCGCGGTGGTGGTGCTGGCCGCCTCGGCACACGACAACACCGCCGGAATCGCCCTGCTGGACCGGGTCGCCGCCGCCACACCGCCCGGCAGCGTTCGTACGGCCCTGGTCGACCAGGGATTCAAGAACGCGGTCGTCACCCACGGCGCCACCCACGGCATCGACGTGAAGGTCGTCGAGCGCAACCCGGCTGACAGGGGGTTCGTCCCCCAGCCCAAGCGGTGGGTGGTGGAGCAGACCTACGGCACGCTGGCCTTGCACCGCCGCCTTGTACGTGACTACGAACACCACCCCTCCAGTTCCGAATCGCGCGTGTACTGGGCGATGACCGATGTGATGGCCCGCCGCTTGACCGGCACCTCCCACCCGCCCTGGCGCCCCACATGACCGGCCAGGACCCCGGCAGGCACCTGCTGGACCGGATCGACGCGCGCGAGACGGCTCTGACCTGCGAGATCGAACAGACACGAGCCCAGATCGACGACCTGACCGCCAAGCTACGCGAACTCGACGAGGCCATCGATCACCTGCGGATCACCCGCAAAACCCTGCTCCAGCTCGCCGACGAACCCGACCCGGCACTCGAAGGGCCGGCACCAGCTCCCATGATCCCCGGCCACCCCGCCTACCAGCCAGATTCTCACCGTATTCGCCGACACCGGCCGACCCCTGCGGGCACGTGACCTCTGCCTGGCCCTGGACTTGCCCATCGTGCCGAAGAACACCGAGAACATCCGCTCCAAGCTCAAACGCCTGGTCAGCCGCGGCATCCTCGTCGAGACCGAGCCAGGACTGTTCGCCCAGCCGCGCCCGTAGACCGGCAACGAGCCTCCGACCAGCCCGCCTCACCCAATCCAAGCGACGAAAGGGACATCAACTCACGAACCGCCCTCTCAGCGCTGGCTCTTGAGCATGTTGTTTCGGGCATGAGTGTCGCCACCGGGCTGCACGCCGTGTTCGACGGGGGAGCGACCTTCCTCGCTACCGGTTGCAACACTCCGGACCCCGCTGGCGTCTCCAAGCCCCTGAAGCTGATGAAGGGCGTCAGCCGCGATGTCGTGGTTCACCGACTGCGTGCCGCCGCCGACGCGATGGCCGACGCCTTGGCGCATGATGACGATGAGGCCGCTGTACAGTCCGCTCTGCACAAGGTCTTCCGGAACTATGTCGAGGCGCCGGCGAGCGACCAACTCGCGGCGGTCATCGCGGCGCTGCGGCCCCGGACGCCGATCAGTACGGTTTCGCTAGGGCTCTCCGCTCCGGCGGTTGCCATTCCACCCACCCGGGCATACGGCGGGCGCCGGGCGTCGTGAGACGAGTTCCCTCCTACCGGCACCCCGCCTGGTTCGAGCGTCCGGTGAACCGCCTACGGCTCATCGCCGACCTGCATGTTGCGGGGGGCGATGTCGCAGTGGTTAGGACCGCGGGGGCAGGACCGGTGGCCGGGCGGCGAAGGGGATTCGCCGTCCGGGTCACCCTCGCGCCCACCGGCCTCGATTCACGACAGGTGACCATCGCGTTCGCCGTCAACCGCCCAGACACACCACACATCTATGTGCCTGGCCCCGGCTCACCCCACCGCTACGATGACGGCAGCCTCTGCATCTGGTATCCAGACGATCCGCCGTCCCAACGCTGGCGCTGGTATGACGGTGGTGTTGCCCTCGCCGGGCACATCTGCGCGCACTTGATCCGTGAGGCCTGGTGGCACCAGACCGGGGAGTGGGTCGGAGAGGAGGTGCCGCACAGCCCACAGTTGCCCCTCGCATGGCACGCAGTCTGAACCAAGACTGAAAGTATGGCCAGCCCCACCCCCGAGCCCCCCAACACCGCCGCACCGGCGGTGTCCACCACGGGGATGTCGACCGTTCAGCCGTCAACAGCGACGACCGTAACCAGTTCCACATCGCCGCCAACCGTCAACACCGTAGTGGCCTGCGCCTCGGGTGATGGCCTCCTCCGCAGTACTCTCCGGTGCGGTTGTCGCCGCCGCGGTAACCGCCGTCATCAATTCAGTCCTCGCTCGTCGCAGCACCCGCATCGAGGAGCGGTCACGGGTCCGCAATACTCTGGCGGAGGCATACCAGGCCTACGCCGACTACAGGGAGTTCCCCTACGCCATCCGCCGGCGCCGGACAGACCAGAAGGAAGCAGAGCGCATCAGGCTGTCAGAAGAACTCCGCAAGGTGCAGTCCCGGATCTCCTACTACCAGGCATGGACCCAAGCCGAGTCACCAGAGACCGGCGCCGCCTACAGCGAGCTGATAACTGCGGTGCGCAGGATCGCCGGCGGCGCGATGCACGAGGCATGGAAGGCCCCCGGGCTCGAGAACGACGAAGGCATGAACATCGGCCCCGATCGCGTTAACCTCACGGACCTCAGGCCAGCGGAGGAGAAGTTCATCGCCGCTGTAGAGAAGCACGTCGTAGCGATCACGTCACCCTGGTGGAAACGCACCATCACCTTGATCCAGTCATCGGCGTTAGCCCTCAGAAAACGCGGGACCAAGGTGTAAGGATCAGGTGCCGGGCAGAGTCACCGCCGATCGCGGTGGCGTCTCCTGGCCCATGGCGACGAGGTGGGTGGGTGACGCGCCATCACGGCGCGCCAGAAGGTCTGGACGAGAGCAGTTCCGATCAGCGCCGATCGACTGGTGGTTTAGTACATGGGAGAGGGTGGCCGTCACGGGGCACCGTAGATGAGCAAGAACCACCAAGCGGCCGCGTTCCTGGTGAGCCGGGCGAACGCGTCCTATATGGCCCCGCACGCCACGCTTGGACCGCCCTGGACGAGGAACCATCGCATGGCGCTCACGGCAAGAATTGCGGCCGTCGAGATCCGCGTTCCCCGCCGGTTGCTCAGGAGTCTCGAGCCGGCGCGGTTTCACTGCTCTTTGCGTCCCCGTACGTGCTGGGTGACGAACGCGGTCAGCATCGAGGCTGCCCCAACCCCGAACAGCGCCGCCGCCTGGGTGGGCGCCCCCTTGTCGACGAAGTACTTGGCGAGCAGGCACAGCAGCGTGACGAACACGAGCCCACACACGATACCCGCGACACGGAGCCAGAACTCCGCCCAGTACTGGCGGTTGTCACGCTGCTCCGCCTCCACGATGAGCGTGATCACCCGGTCCAGCGTCCCCGGCTTGATCTTCTCCCAGGCCTCGGCCTTGGAGATGATCGCGTTCAGGACGGCTGGTGCGCCACCGGCCCCGTTCTCTGTCACCGCCGTCGCGACGGCGGTCTCCGGGTCGCTAGCGGTCATGGGCGATCCTTGTCTGGTTCGGTACGAGGGGACGGAGGCGGGTCGCCCAGCGCGGTGTAGGCCGCGGCCATCCGGGCGACGATGCGTTCGGGCGCGGGCCTCCCGTGCGGGGCGCGGCGCGGCGGCGGGTACAGCATGATCACCCGCGAGAGCCCGTCCGCGAACGCTCGCCACCATCTGGACCTCCGAGTGGGCGCCGGAGCGGACCCTGCACCGGATGAGAAGGCGGCCGCGAGCCGTGGCGGTGGCGACTCCGAGGCCAGCTGCGGGTTCTGACCGATCTTGAGATATGCGGCCTGGTCAGGACGCACCCGCAACGTGGGATTGTCGCCCTCACCGCGCAGCGGCATCGCGTGGCCACCCTCAGGCAAATCCAGGCCGAGTTCACGCTGCAACTGCCGCAGCTCCTCCGCTGACACCCTGGAGGTCGGCCACGGGTCGGACGGGCCGCGCAGCAGCGCGACGTGCAGCTGCTCCTGCGGCGGCCCATCAGGCGGCTCATGCGGCGACACGCTCGGCTGGGCCTGCGGCGGCGCGGCGGACTGGCTCTCTTCGAGCGGACTCGCCAGCATCCTGAAGGTCTGCTCGGCAAGCTCGGTCGCCATGGGCCGCATGGCCGGGTTGCGCTGGAAGGCCGCCTTCAACAGCGGCCGCAGCTCCGCTGGCGCAGTACCGATGTCGGCCTTGCCTGTGATGATCTTGTTCAAGACCATGGCCAGTGTGCCCTTGCCAAAGGGCGGTTGGCCAGTTGCGGCGAACAGCAGCGTGCCCGCCCACGCGTGAATGTCCGCCTCGGGTCCGGCCTCCTGGCCCTCGATGATTTCGGGCGCGAGGTAGCCGGGCGTGCCGATGAACATGCCAGTGTGCGTCAGCCGCGTCGCGTCCACGGCCTGCGCGATGCCGAAGTCGATCAGGACGGGCTCGCCGTCGAGGATCAGGACATTGCCCGGCTTGAGGTCGCGGTGGATGACACCCACCGCATGCACGCTCGCCAGTGCGGAGGCCACCCCGTGGGCGACCCTGATCAGCGCGGGCAGGTCGAGCGGCCCCTCCTCCTTGACGACCTCGTCGAGCGTACGGCCCGGCACGTATCGCGTGACGACGTACGGACGAGGACCGGTCACATCGGCGTCCAGCACTTCGGCGAGGTATTTGCTGCGCGCCCGGCGCAGTGTCTCGATCTCGCGCGAAAGCCGCCGCCTGACGACCCCGTCACCGACGACCTCTCCGCGCAGGACCTTGACCGCCACCTCCCGCCCCTGAGGGTCGACAGCCAGGTGGACAACGCCCATCCCGCCTTCACCGAGCCGCCTGAGCAGCCGGTAAGGGCCGAGCCGATCGTACTCGCTCGCGCGTTGAGTCATGCGCTTCCTGATGGTGTGGGGCCCGTCGCCTCCCTCGATGCTGACCCGCACCGCGAGAATCCGCAACTCCAAGGAAAGAGCCGTCCAGGAGCGGAATGTCCGAGGACGTCAGGGACAGCAGATGAGCGCTCTGTGATCTAGTCGAGTCACCAGTCGAGTGCAGGATCTCTTTCGCCTCCGTACATCCCGAGCGCATGCCTCCCGGCACCAAGGTGCAACGAGCGGTTCCAATCAGCGCTGATCAGCTGGTGTTTCAATGCATGAGAACGGGTGACCGTCATGGGTCACCTTGAATGAGTAAAAACGAAGGATCGCGGTCGAAGGGTTCGCGGGCTGCTGAGAGGCGGTTGGTGCCGCTCTCGGTGTGGCTGTGTTCCGACAGCACATCTGGAAGGTCCAACACAAAAGACAGTCCACGGGACGCCGAGACCGTGTGCGGTCGGCATCGCCGGGCCGTTGGGCGGGAGTTGGCTCGGCATCTGATCGATGCCTGTACGTGTCCGGGTGGGGTCGTCGCGGACGTCTTTACGACGAGTGAGACGGTGCTCGTGGCGGCGGCGGAGATGGGCCGGCTCGGGGTTGGGTGTGTTCCGCGTCTCCCAGTCGCGCAGCACCTTGCTGACCGTCTGCGGCAGGAGCTTTCGGCGGATCAGCGGACGGCGGTGAGGCTGCGCCCGTATGGGCCGCACGAACTCCGGGAAGCGCTGCTCGGTCTCGCGGGCCGGGTTGAGTTGCTGATCGCGGCGCTTCCGCCGTATCCGGAATCCGGGCGGCCGGTCGATTCGGCGGTGGTCTCGTGTCCGTTGTGCTGGTCGGAGCGGCCGACGCTCAGCGCGCCGCAACTGGGCCGGTTCCTGGAGGACACGTGGCATGTGCTCGCGCCGGGTGGTCACTTGGCAGTGATCACGACGGCGCGGCATGAGCGGCGCCGATTGGTGGACCTCGCGCCGGGGATTATCCGGCGAGCAGATGCGGCCGGGCTGGCTTATATCCAGCACGTCATCGCGGTTCGCGTCCCGGTCGAGGGGGACGCGCTCGTCGTTCAGCCTGGTCCCGCCGAGCTGGCGCAGCTTCGCCATGCTCATTCTGCGGAGCTGCCGCCGGTCGCGTCGGTGCACGCGGACGTTCTCCTGTTCGCTCGCAAAGGCTGAGGTGGCCCGATGAACGAGAACAA
Source organism: Nonomuraea marmarensis (assembly GCF_043197025.1). NCBI lineage: Bacteria > Bacillati > Actinomycetota > Actinomycetes > Streptosporangiales > Streptosporangiaceae > Nonomuraea > Nonomuraea marmarensis. The sequence continues at coordinate 3,069 of NZ_JBICRM010000035.1, read as the reverse complement.
CGTTGTGCCGTCGGTGCTGGCCACGGGTCAGTTGCAGTCGCGGGTTCAGCGGCGCGGGCGATATGTCGCGGAGTCGATGAGGCATCCGGGCAAGATGCTGCCGTCGATCGCCTCGCAGGTCATCTCCTCCTTCACCGAGCCGGGTGAGTTGGTGGTGGATCCGATGTGCGGGATCGGGACCACCTTGGTGGAGGCGACGCATCTGGGGCGGCACGCGGCGGGGATGGAGTACGAGGCGGACTTCGCCGGTCTCAGCCCTGCCAACGTCCAGCATGCCCGCTCTCAAGGAGCGACGGGGTATGCCCGGGTGGCGTGTGGGGACGCGAGGAACATCGCCACCGTGCTTGGGGACCTGCGGGGCATGGCCGCGCTGGTGCTGACCTCCCCGCCATACGGGGTACGGACGCACGGTCATGTCCGGTGCGGGAGCCGGGAGGGTGGCGGGCCGGTGGAGAAGTCGAACCACCGGTACTCCAGTGACAAGGGCAATTTGGCCCATCAGAGGCTGCCGCAGCTGATGGAGGGTTTCGGGCAGATCCTCGCCGGGTGCGGGGAACTTCTGCGGCCGCGCGGAGTTGTCGCGATTACGGTTCGGCCGATCCGGGTCGGTGGACGGCTCGTCGACCTTCCCGGCCAGGTCATCGAGACCGCAGAGGCGGCCGGCCTGGTTCTCACGCACCGCTTGGCGGCGTTGCTGTGCGGGCTGCGTGATGGCGGCCTGGTGAACCGGGCGTCGTTCTTCCAGATGCTGGAGACCTGGAAGAGCCAGGAGAAGGGGCTGGCGGTGTGTGCCGCAGCTCACGAAGACCTCCTAATTCTGCGGAAGCGGGGTGACGAGGGTTGAGGGGCGCGGTCCACGGCAGCACGACCACGGACGAGCAAGGTTTCTCTTTGTTGTCCACAGGCTGTGCGCAACGGTGTGTGGCTGGACGGGTCTCTGGATGGGCGGAAGGCCGTGTCCAGAGCGTGGTTGACATCGGTCGGCGAGGCGAGCGGTCATGTTGGACCGCCGGGGGTGGCCGGGCCCGTAGGGCCCGAACGGGTCGCCGGTGGGCGTGGGCACTCGTTCCGAGCTGGAGCGCCTCATGAGCGGGGCAAGTGGCGGACTGCGTGTGATCGTGCCGGGGGAGGAGCTCAGGCTCACCCCCGGCGCGGCCGCCGTGTTGCTGCGGATCCTGCTCAAGGCCGCCGCCCGCGTGAAGCATCCGCAGACCGTGAAGGAGCAGCAGAAATGACGATCAGGTTCGGCTTCTATGGCCGGGTGTCGACCGAGGACAACCAGGACCCGGAGGCGTCGCGGGCCTGGCAGTTGCACCGGGCGCGGGCGCTGATCGATTCGCGGGGCGGGGAGATCGTCGCGGAGTTCTTCGACGTCGACAAGTCCCGCTCAATCCCCTGGCAGCTCCGCCCGCACGCAGCAGCGCTGATCGAGGAGCTGAAGGACCCGCAGCGGGGCTTCGACGCGGTGGTGATAGGGGAGCCGCAACGAGCGTTCTACGGCAACCAGTACAGCCTCACCTTCCCCCTGTCCGAGCACTTCGGCGTCCCGCTGTGGGTGCCGGAGGTCGGTGGGCCGATCGATCCGGTGAACGAGGCCCACGACATGATCATGGGTGTGTTCGGTGGGTTGTCGAAGGGGGAGCGGAACCGCATCAAGATCCGGGTGCGGGCCGCGATGGCGGCGATCACGGCGACCGAGGGCAGGTTCCTGGGCGGGCGTCCGCCGTACGGGTACACACTCCAGGACGCCGGTCCGCACCCGAACCCCAGCAAGGCGGCCGATGGCCGGAGGTTGAGGCGGCTCGTGGCCGACCCGGTCACCTCGCGCGTGGTGCGATGGATCTACAGCGAGTTCCTCAAGGGGCGGGGTTATCTGGACATCGCGGAGGAGTTGACCCTGCAGGGGATCTTGTCGCCGTCGGCCAGCGACCCCGGGCGGAACAAGCACCGTGATCAGGCTGCGTGGTCGAAGTACGCCGTCCGGGTGATTCTCACTAACCCGCGCTACACGGGCCATCAGGTGTGGAACAGGCAGCGCAAGGACGAGGTCCTGCTGGACGTGGAGAACGTCGCGTTGGGGACGACGACCAAGCAGCGGTGGAACACCAAGGACCAGTGGATCTGGTCCGAGCACCCCGTGCATGACGCGATCGTGAGCGTCGAGGAGTACCAGCGCGTCCAAGAATTCCTCTCCAAGCGTGCCAACGGCCAGTTCAGTCACCGTCCGCACCCGACCAGGCGCCCGTACGCCTTCCGCGGGGTGCTGTTCTGCGGTTACTGCGAGCGCCGGATGCAGGGCAACTGGAATAACCGGCAGGCCTACTACCGGTGCCGTTTCCCCGCCCAGTACGCCATCACCAACGACCTCGACCATCCCAAGGTCGTCTACCTGCGGGAGGCGGAGATCCTCGATGAGGTCGATGGCTGGCTGGCGACCGCGTTCGGGCCGAACACGCTGGAACACACGATCGCGGCCATGGCCGAGCATGCGATTGACCCGAACGAGGCGGCCCTGATCGGCCTGCGGAAACGGCTGTCGAAGTGTGATCGCAAGCTTCTCCAGTACCGCTCCGCGCTCGATGCCGGAGGCGACCCGATCGAGATCTCCTCATGGATCAACGAAACGAAGAGCGAACGCGCCCGCCTGGAAGGAGAACTCAAGGCCGTCCCGACCGCGCAGCGCATCACCATCGTGGAGATCAGATCGATGATCGAAGAGGTCGGGGACCTGGTGCGGCTGGTCGCCGACGCGGACCCGGACGACAAGGCCGAGCTCTACACCCAGCTGGGATTGAAGCTCACGTACTACCCAGAAAAGCAATATGTGGAGGCCCGGGTTGAACCGGAACCCCCACATGTGCGTTCGGTGTGTGTCCGAGGGGGGACTCGAACCAATTGCACATGGCTTCACGCTGACCACGCGGTTCCTGCTGGGGCAGGGGTGGGGTGCCCCGATCTTTCCGGACACGGACCCAAGTAGGGTTTACGTGACACCCGGAAGGCAAGGTAGTGGCGAAGAGGCCGAGGCATTACTCTCCCGAATTGCGGGCCGAAGTCGTTAAGTACGTC